>CAYJAA010000031.1:0-13334 GCA_964368185.1 uncultured Lachnospiraceae bacterium
CTCAAGTATCCATAGATTATAATAGCGAAGAAGATTTTAGAAAAAAGTTTAGACATAGTAACATTCTATCCCCTATATTAAGCCTTCTTACAGATAATACTCCTGTTTTTGAAGGGGAGGTAGCAAAAAAAAGAATGATTCGCTCTATGATATGGAATAGTGTTGATGAAGATAGAAGTATGGTTGTAAAAGGCTCTTTAGATAAAGACTTTATTTTTGATGATTACTCTAAATATATTTTAAATACTCCTGCTATTTTAATTATGGATAGTAATAATAGTAGTAATGTTATTTGCACAAAAGATAAACCAATAAAAGAAATATATAAAGAAAAAGTTATATCAAAAGAAGAATTACAACATTTAATCTCTATGTGCTTTCCTGATGTAAGGCTTAAAAATTATGTTGAAATTCGATATGCTGACTCTATGGAAAGTGAATTTGCCCTGTCATATACTGCCTTAATAAAAGGTATTTTTTACAGTGAAGAAAATTTAAATATCTTACTTGATATGTTTAAAGATGTGGATCATACAAGCTATCAAGAAACAAAGGAAAGTTTAATGAATTTTGGATATGAGGGAAAATTTTTCTCCTTTGACCCAAAAGAATTTCTAATAAAGTTATTTACTCTTGCTTCTAATGGACTAAATGAGGAAAGCCCTTATTTACAACCTTTACTGTCCTTAGTAGAAAAGAAAAAAACCTTAGCTGATATAAAAAAAGAAAGTATCAACCCTATAAAATTAGACTCAAAGAAAAGAGTGGTATAAATAATGAAAAGCATAAATAAAATATATCTTGATAAGATAAAAGAAAGTGAAGAAAAACATAAAGAAAGTTACTTAAAAGCAGTAGAATATATTGAAAGTTCTTCTGCTATATATCATGGAGCTCCTGTAGAATTTCCATACCTTCCTAAATTATTTAGTGAAGAAATTATAAATGACTTTCATAAAATTAGCGAAACGACTCATAGAATTCTTTGTAAGATCATAGAGGAATATTTAAAAAATCCTAGCTATAGAAAATTATTCCCCTTTGATAAAACCTTAGAAGATTTAATTTTAATAAAAACTCACTACCCTCAGCCCCTTCCAGTTTGTAGAATAGATTTGTTTTATGATGAAGAGGACTTCTCCTTTAAGTTTTGCGAATTTAATGCAGACGGAGCAAGCGCTATGAACGAAGATAGAGAACTTTGTATCGCTATGGAAAAAACTTTAATATATGAAAAGATGCAAAAGGAAAATATTTTAAGTGCCTTTGAGCTTTTTAACAGCTTTGTAAAAGAGTTTAGTGATATATATGCCTCTTATGAATATAAAAAAGAAAATCCTACTATCGCCATTGTGGATTATATGGAAAGTGCTTCAAAGACAGAGTTTGAACATTTCAAAAAAGTATTTGAAAAAGCAGGATATAAATGTATTATCACAGATATAAGAGACCTTTTATATAAAGACAACCTTTATACAAAAGAAGGTGAAAAAATAGATGTTGTCTATAGAAGATGCGTTACAGGAGAATTAATAAATAAGATCGAAGAAGCAAAGCCTTTAATCGAAGCTTATAAAGATAGTAAAGTCTGCTTAATTGGAGGGTTTAAAACCCAAATTATTCACAATAAAGTTATTTTTGCAATTATGAACTCTAAAGAAACTTTTCAGTTTTTAAATGAAGAGGAAATAAAGTTTATCAAAGATCATATTCCTTATACCACTTGGCTAAATGATGAAAATGTAGACATAAAAAATATAGTAGAAAATAAAGATAAATATATTATTAAGCCAGAAGATTTATATGGGGCTAGAGGGGTTTATGCTGGGGTAGATTATAGTAAAGAAGAGTTTGAAAAATTAGTTAAAGAAAATTTAAATAATAATTATTTAATTCAGGAATATGCTAAGCTTTATAAAAGCAAAAACTATAAATTTATAGATAATCATTTCAAAGAAGTTACTTTAAACAACTTAACAGGCCTATATATCTATAATGGAAAGTTTAAGGGAATTTTATCAAGGGCAGGATGTCAGGGGATTATATGCGCTGCTGCAGGTGGAGTTACCCTAGGCTCTATAATGATTAAGAAGAAATAAAGAAAATACTTGTTCTTTTGATATGAAAAAAAGAAACTATCCCTCTCTTTGGGAAACCTCTAGGAAAAGCCTATTATCTTTATAAATGTAGTTTGTTATAATATATATACATACTAAAGAATATTTATGTGCTGAAATATAGGGGCGACCTGCCGACATTATCATAAAATGTAGGGTCTACCCTACTATAACCCTTAAAAAATGCGAGAAAATAGCCTATCACAAAAAAGAAATGACAAGAGTTATTTCTTTTTTTATATATTAAACTTTCTTTTATAAGAAAAGAAAACAATTGTTCTTTTGCTATCAAAAGAACGGGGAATACCGCTTTTTGGGCAAAACGCGGGGTAAAAGCCTGTTATTATTTCCGTAAATATTAAGCGCGCCCAATCTTCCCTCACGGGAAGGGACGGCTTTGCTTTTTATAAATAAAAAACACCATATTTACTAATTGTATGCTATTAATAATAAAGTGGAGTAATTAAATTATGGTGAGTGTTTTATTAGGATTTATATACATAATAGAAAATATTTATTTGCTGAAATAGTAGGGGCGACCTATTAAGGAGTAGGGATAAAGAAAACTTATATATAAATAAAAGGAATGGCTCTTGCCATTCATTTTATTTTATGCTATTAAATTTTTTGATTAGTATTTCTCTATCTTGCTTTTTTTAAAGCTTTTTGTCTTAAATATAACTTTTCTTTAATTGTGCACCAAAGAGGGCTAGCAATAAAGATAGAAGAGTAAACCCCTGCTATAAATCCTATAATCATTGGAAGAACAAAGTCCTCAATAGAAGCTCCCCCAAATATATATAGTGGAATAATAGCAAGTAGGGTTGTAATAGTTGTAAACACAGAACGAGCTAGAGTTTGATTAACACTGTCGTCTATAAGAAGTCCATACTCATGCTTTCCATATTTTCTTTTATTTTCCCTTACTCTATCAAACACAACAATTGTATCATTAATTGAATATCCTAAAATCGTTAATATTGCTGCTATAAAAGAAGTATTTACCTCTATTTGGAAAATAGAATAAACCCCAACAACGATAATTAAATCATGTACTAAAGCAATAACTGCACATATCCCAAAGACCATTTCAAACCTAAAGGAAATATATATCAGTATACATAAAACTGTAATAAGAGAAGCTAATATTGCTTGCCTTTGCAGTTCCCCACCAATAGTTGCGCTTACATTATCTATAGAAAGAAGAGCTTCATTTTCCAGCTCATAAGCCTCTTTAAAGTCAGCAAATAAGTCTGCTCTAACCTCTTCTGATAAATCTAATTTTGTGCTAATAATCACTTGAGTATTTTCATCCCCAGCAGTTGTAATAGAAGCACTTTCGTCATATTTATCTGTAATTTCTTTTATTTGTTCAGTAGTAAATTCCTCAGAAAGTTCAATATTAACAATTGTTCCTCCAATAAAGTCAATACCATAATTAAGGCCTTTAAATACAAAACTCCCTACAGCTACAAACATTAAAATTAAAGAGAATATAAAGAATTTTTTTGAATTTTTGCTAATTTCTAGTCTAATTTTTTTCATTATTTAATCCCCCTCTAATTCCATATAGTTTTTTATTATCAAACCCTTTTATACCTGCAACAAGCTTAATAATTTTCTTCGTTACAAATATTGCAGTAATCATACTCACAATAACCCCTACCATTAAAGTAAGAGCAAATCCTTTAATTGTTCCAGAACCTAAGAAGTATAAAACAAGACCTGCAATAATTGTAGTTATATTAGCATCAAGAATTGTAACCGTGGCTCTTGAGAACCCTGCGTCAATAGCTGCTAAAATTGATTTTCCTGATTTAATTTCATCTTTAATTCTCTCAAATATAATAATATTAGCATCTACTGCCATACCAACAGAAAGAATAATTCCTGCAATCCCTGGTAGAGTTAGTGTTACTTCTAATAAACTCATAAGAATCATATAAATAATAATATATATTAAAAGACTGATAACAGAAACTCCTCCAAGAAGTAAATAAATAATTGCCATAAAGACAAATACTAAAGATACTCCAATAATTCCTGCTGTTACGCTTTTTTCTAAAGAGTCTTGTCCAAGGGTTGGACCAATAGAACGAATTTCAATAGGCTCTAGCTGAACAGGTAAAGACCCAGCATTAATAAGAGTAGCTAGCTCAATAGCTTCTTCACTATCAGCCATACCATTAATCACAGCTTTTCCATCTGTAATTTCTGATTCTACAACTGGTGCAGATATTATCTCTCCATCTAGTCTAATTTCAATTGTTTTGTTTAAATTATTTTTTGTAGCCTCAGCAAATTTTTCTCCTCCTTCACTTGTAAAGGTTAGAGAAACTACTGGCTCTTCTACATAAGAGACTTGTTGCATCTCATATATAGCACTTTCTACATCTGCTCCTGTTAAAAGAACTTCTCCTTCTTCAGATACAAATTCAAGCTCCGCAGTTTTTCCAATAAGATCTAAGGCTTCTTGTTGATCTGTTACATCTGGAATAGAAACCCTAAGCCTATTGTCTCCTTGCTTTGTAATCGTAGGTTCTTTTACTCCTATAGAGTCAATACGATTTCTAATTGTTTCTACAGCTTTATCTAGTGTTTCTTCACTAACTGCAGTCCCTTCTTCTTCTTCTTCTGCCTCAAGAACAACATAAACACCCCCTGTTAAATCTAGTCCATAACTTAAAGTGTCTTTTAGTGGTGCAATGTCATAAACCCCAACAACTTTACTAACAGGTATTCCATAAAAAAATAAAACCCCACCTAAAGCTATAAGAGCGCCTATCAAGGCTAATTTTAACCAATTTTTCATTAAGCTTCCTCTCTTTACGTATTTATATATTATAAATATTTTTTTACATATAATGTAATCTAAATTTTACAGCATTTTTCATTTATAGTCAATGTTAACTTAGTTATAAAAGAAAAGCATAGATATTCTATGCTTTTTGTACTACAACACAAGTATCACTTAAAGAATTTACTATCTTAACCTTTGTCTCTTTAGTTAAACTAACCTCATCATTAGTAACTGCATCAAATTCAGTAACAATAGAATTTATAGAAAGTCTAACTTTTCCAATAGACTTACGCCTTGCTAAAACATCTTTATATACTAAAGCATAAAGGCCTACTGTATTAGCGCTAAATATAGCGTCTTTTTTTACAATTAACCCAAAGCCATAATCTACAATTGCAAAAATAACAAGACTTGATATTCCAAGAAGGATACTAATTACAAGGCTGGGAATAAAGTCAATATCGTTATTTATAGTCTGCATCCCCATAAATCCAAAAACAAATAAGAATCCGGAAAAAGTAAAGGGGGAAAAATATTTTACTCTAAGAGATTTTTTTATTTGAGACTTTTTAAGTTTTAATATCTCAGTGTTATTGTTTTGAACAACACTTGTGAAAAAATCTTCCCTACCTTTAAATTTAAAAATATATTTCATTTTATATAAAATGCAAACAACCATTAAAGCCAGCGCTATATACATACAATAAGTATATATGTCTATCATGTAAATTCCCTCCATATTTAAAACTCATAGGAAATTAAACTTTTTGGATTGTATTTTTGGACTTTCTCTCTTCCTCCAATACCTGTAAGCTCAATTAATGTAGTAATTCCAACAACATTTCCTCCAAGGTCTTCTATTAGCTCTGCACAAGCCTTTAGTGTTCCCCCTGTAGCTAGTAAGTCGTCTATAATTACAACTCTGTCCCCTTTTTTAATAGCATCTTTGTGAATTTCAAGGCAGTCGCTTCCATACTCAAGGTCGTATTCATAAGAAACTACTTCTCCTGGAAGTTTTCCTGGTTTTCTTACTGGAACAAATCCTACCCCTAAATTATAAGCTACTGCTGTTCCAAAAATAAACCCTCTTGCTTCAGGGCCAACAATAACATCAACATCTGAGCCTATTATTTCACAAAACTTTTCAACAGTATATTTTAAAGCCTCTTTGTCTTTTAGTAAAGTTGTAATGTCTTTAAAACTAATACCTTCCTTTGGAAAGTCTTCAATTATCCTTATTTTTCCTTTTAAATCCATTTAAGCACCTTCTATCTTTAATTTTTTCATCTTAATTAAATTTAAATTTAATTTTAATTTATGCATTGTAATTTTACCATAATACGTAAAGTATTTATATCTTTTTGTCCATTTATTTTATTAAAATTTAAATAAAAATCATCTTCTTCTATATTATAGCTTAAAATTTCCATATCTCTTAACATATCAAGGCCTAACATAAAGGTAAAATAGTTGATTTCAATATCGCTTTTTCCTTTAATATTATTCATAAATTCATATATATTATTACTAGTCATCTCAACAAGTTTAAAGGATTTATATAAATATAAGAAAAATTCTCTTGTATACTTTACATGAATAATTTGCCTGTTGAAATTTAAAAATTTATATCCGCTATTTTCATATATCTCTTTTTCAAGGTCGTTAAATGTAGGGTTGTCTATAACAATAACTTCCTTGCTTTTTCCTTTAGATATAGGGTTTATAAATAAATTAACTACCCCTTCTTGATACTCTAAATGATTATAGCTAATATGATATGGGATTTTCTTATAGTTTAAATATTTAACACTTCTTAAAAAACAGTCTTTTGAATATATAATAAAAGTTTTATCTAAACCTTTATCTAACACACTTTCAATATTTTCATTTTTTAAAATGTCTTTACTTTTTAAAGTAAAATCCTCTGAAATGTCTAAGTTATAAGAAAAATGATTATATAAACTTTTATAATATTCATTTAATAAGTCTACACTATAATCTATATTTTTAATTTCAAGTTGAATACTGAGATTATTTCCATAATTATTAATAGATAAACTAAAAGCAATATCAAAATTATTTTTTTCAAAGTCATATTCTTCTAGTAAATACCCAAGGGAAAAACCAATCCCATCATAATAGCTTCCATTATATAAAACATTAAGTTTAAGGTGAGAATTATCTTTTCCTATTGTTCTTGCATTTTTAATCTTAACCCCTTCTAAAAACAATACAGGCCTACTATTACCAATTCCAAAAGGAGCTAACTTTTCAATTTCACTAGCAGTTTTTATACTTAGAGAAGAAATCACACAAGGACAATCATATATAACTTTTTTATGTAAAAGCCTAGCTAGATTATTCTTTTTTCCATACTCCATACTATTTTTTATAAGCTTATCTAGATTTTCTTCCTTAATAGAAAAACCTGCCGCTGCTTTGTGGCCGCCAAACTTAACAAATAAATCTCTAGAGGTATCTAGACAATCAAAAATATCAAAGCCATTAATACTTCTACAAGAAGCCTTTAAAATCTCTTTGTTTTTACTCATAATGATAACAGGCCTATTATATTTTTCACATATTTTCCCTGCAGCTACTCCCATAACCCCTTCGCTGAAGTCTTCTCCTAAGATGAATAATATTTCTTCTTTTAATAAATCATTTTTCTCTATATATATTTCTGATTTTTTAATAATATCATTTTCTATATCTTTTCTTTGTAAATTTGCCTCTTCTAAAAGATTAGCCAGCTTTTCTACTTCTTCTTCCTCTTCACTTAAAAATAGTTTCACAGCTACATTAGCATCAGACAGCCTGCCAATTGCATTAATTCTAGGAGCGATTTGAAAACCAATATTTCCTGAATTTATATTACTTAGCTTAAGACCTGAAAGCTCTACTAATTTCTTAAGCCCAAGATTTTTAGTACCCTTCATATACTCAAGCCCTAAATGAACTATGCTTCTATTTTCATCTCTCAAGCTAACAATATCTGCAATAGTTCCAATCATAGCAAAGGTTATAATTTCTTCCATATCCATTTTAATATTGAATTTTTCAATCATACCCATAACAAATTTAAGACTTACCCCAGCTCCACATAACTCTTTAAAAGGATATTTTTCATCTTCTACTTTAGGGTTTAAAATAGGAACTTTTGGGATATCATTTGGTGGGTTGTGATGATCTGTTACAATAACTTTTATCCCATTTTCTAAAAGAATATCGATTTCTTTCTTTGAAGTAATTCCATTATCTACAGTAATTAAAATATCTGGTTTTATCTTTAATATTTCTTCTATACTTTCCTGCCCTAGTCCATATCCATTTGTATATCTAGATGGGATCATAATATTCGTATCTATATTCATCTTTGTTAAAACTTTATGCATTATAACGCAAGAAGTTACCCCATCACAATCATAATCTCCAAAAACTAAAATTTTCTTATCATTTATAATAGCTCCCTCAATTAAATCTAGGGCTGGGCTTATATCATTAAATAAAAAAGGGCTATATAAATCTTCTATTTTAGGATATAAAAATTTTTCAGCCTCTAAAAAAGTGTTTATCCCCTTTTTATTTAAAATTAGACTACTAGTATAAGATAGAGAAAATTGCTTCTTTAAGGTTTCTATAAAATCTAAATTTATTCCACTATTTTTTTGTTTAAATATTTTATATTCCATAACACTACTTCCATTATTTTTTTTATATAATATTTTATTTTTGTAATTTATATTTTACATCATTAATATATATTAATAAATATAAATTTAATATAAAAGGAGATAAAATATGAATATATTTAGAAAATATATTGAAAACAACGAACCCTTAGATTTACTTAAGGGAATTAGTTTAGGAGCTGGGTTCATTCTTGTTAGCATTTTTATATTAACTTCTCTCATATACTTTTTTGATTTATCTATGAGTTTTGAAAAAGTTAGTATATATATTTGCCTTATTGTTGGTATGTTTATTTGCGGTATGTACTGTGGAAATAAGGCCCTAGAAAAAGGTTTTTTAACAGGGGTTGTAAGCTCAATTATAATTATTTTACTCCTTATTCTTTTAAATATAATTATAAACTTTAGTGGCTTTAATTTTATTAATGTCCTACTAAAAAGCCCTATTTTAATTTTTTCTTCCTTTATAGGAGGGATTATTGGGGCTAATCTTAAATAATTTTTATAAAAGTAAAAAATATAAAAATAGCCCTTATATTTATAAAAAAAATACTTGACTTTTTTTCTTCTGTACTATATAATTACAAATGTTGTCGGTGCTGATGTGGCTCAATCGGTAGAGCAGCTGATTTGTAATCAGCAGGTTGTAGGTTCAAGTCCTATCATCAGCTCCATTTTTTTTTAAAAAAATAATAACAAAAATATAAATCAATCTATATATAGATTGATTTTTTTTTATTCTTTTTTCCTTTATCATAAAATATCATTTAAACCTTTACAAAAAATGCTATTTTTTTACAAATACCCCTTTTATTTTTTCACAAAATGTGGTAAATTGAATATAACTTATATGCTGCGACTACTTACCAAACAAAAAAATATTAGGGGGTATTTTTATGAATGGTAAAAGAATTTCTATAGGATGTTTATTTTTTCTACCTATCTTTTTTTCACTTTTTGGGCAATATTATCTTGCGGGATATGAAATGCACTCTACTTCATTGGCACTATATGACCTTATTTATCTTTCATTTATTGGCCTGGTAGGGCCTACAATTTTTAGAATAAAAAATAAAGAGCCTTTTCCTTATAAGAAAGGTCTACAGATTTGCGCTATAAATAGTGGCGTTGTTTTACTTGTTTCTCTTCTTTTATATCTTCTAAGTATGGGAATCTTTACTTTTATTGGAGTACTTGGCTCTTTACTATTTTTCTTTATCAATATGTTTTTATTTTCAAAATCAAAAAAAGCAACAATAGCAGAAGAATTTGCACAGATATAAAAATTAAAAAAAGTAGTTAATGCATATACAAAAAAAAAGAAGATGTCACAAAGAGTGATGTCTTCTTTTTATATTATCTTATTTTTTTCTTAAAACAACTATCAATGAATCCTCTGCCTCAAACTCTGAATAATAAAGGAGGCTTTCTATCTTTAACTCTTTAGGTATAAGCTTTTTTAATATAGCCTCTTCATAATAAACAAACCTTAACGCTCCCTCAAACTCAAATTCTTCCCTATATTCACCTGCCCATAAAGTTGCGAAAATAATACCTTTTTTAGACAAATGTTTATATTGACTCTTTAGTGATTTGAGAAAATCATCTTTGGATAAATGTTGCAAAACTTTATTTGAATAAATACAATCAAAACTGCGATTAATATTTATATCTACTGCATCTAAAACCATTACTTCAATTTCACTTTTCTTCTTAAAATCATCCACAAAAAAAGATGAGCTATCACTTCCAAGGACATCATAGGTATCAGATAACTTAATTAAATCTATCCCCGTTCCCATTCCAAGCTCCAAAAGACTTGAGCCTTTTGGTAGAATTTTCTTTACCTTTTCTATAATAAAACTATTATCATAACCAGATATCATTTGTGTATATAAATCAACATTTTTTCTATTCTTAAAATATTCCATAAACACCTCTTTGTAACTTATTACTCCCCTTAGGCTATCCAGCAAAGTAAATATAAATATCCTTTAATCTAATTATATATCTATTAATAAATAAAAAGGAGTATGATAAGAAACCATACTCCAAAATATCTTTACTTTATAATTTCTTAAAATCTGTGGCTGGATGTTTACAAAGAGGACAAATGTAATCCTCTGAAAGATTTTCTCCTTCATAAATATATCCGCAAATACTGCAAACATATCCCTCTTTTTTAGGCTCGTTACTAGGAGTTACTTTTTCAAAGTCATCTACTCCATGTTTACAAAGAGGACAAATATAGTCCTCAGGAAGGTTTTCTCCTTCATAGAAATATCCACATATTTTACAAATATATCCTTCTTTTTCATCATCCATACTTTGTGGTTTTGGCTTAATATGATCAAAATAATATTCATAAGTCACAGATTTTTCTTCATTTAAAACTCCACCTTCAACAACTTCTCCAATAAACACACTATGAGTTCCAACATCTAAAACCTCTACTACTTTTCCGCTAATAAAAGCATTAGCATAATTAGTTAAATAATATACCCCGTTGCTACTTCTATTTTTATAGTCAATCTCACCAAATTTATCACAATCTTTACTACTTCTAAAACCAAAGTTTTCAAATACATTAAATGGAACTTCTGTAGATAAAATAGATAAATTAAATTTCTTAGATTTTAATATAGCTTCATGAGTATAATTATTTTTGTTAATAGTAATTTGCACCCTTTTTGGAGTGTCTGTTACTTGGGATACTGCGTTAATAACACACCCTGCGTCTTTATCATTATAATTACTACTAGCAATAAATAAACCATAAGATATTTTAAACATCGCCATTTGAGTTTCTTGATTTTCTTCTGTCTCATCATTTGCTATATCTGATTTTTTAAAATAAGAATCTAAAATCATATCTTTTAAACCTTTTAAATCATCTAGCTGCTCTTCTTTTAGAGACGACTTTATTGTAAAAGGATCATTTAATATATTTATCCCCTTCATAGAAGATAAAATTTCACTCATAAGCTTCCCAGAAGTAGGAGCCCAAGAACCATTTTCAATAATTGCAACACTTCTATTTTGTAAGTTGTGAGCTTTTAAGTCATGAAGTAAATTTTCCATATTTACAAATATTCCTGCGTTATAAGTTGTTGCCGCAAATACAATATGGCTTACCCTAAAGGCTTCGCTAACAATATAAGAAGGGTCAATTTTAGAAGTATCATACATTTTTATGTTTTTAACTCCCCCCTCACTAAGCATACTAGCTAAAATATTTGCAGTACTTTCTGTATTTCCATAAACAGAAGCATAAGCAATAATTAAACCTTTTTCTTCTGGTTCATATTTAGCCCATTTAACATATTTTTCTATAAAATAATCTATGTTTTTTCTCCAAACAAAACCGTGAAGAGGGCAAATATAGTCTATTTCAAGACCACTTGCTTTTTTAAGTAGGGCTATAACTTGATTTCCATACTTCCCTACAATATTCGTATAATATCTTCTTGCTTCGTCTAAGAAGTCTTTTTCAAAGTCTACTTCATCAGCATATAAATTACCGTCCATTGCTCCAAATGAGCCAAAGGCGTCTGCTGAATATAATACTTTATCTGTCTCATCATAAGTTACCATAGCTTCTGGCCAGTGTACCATTGGTGCCATTACAAAATGAAATTTATGAACTCCTGACTCTAAAATGTCACCTTCTTTTACAAGGTGAAAATGTTTTTCTATGTCAAAATCAAAAAACTGCTCTATCATAGTAAGGGTTTTATTATTTCCAACAATTTTAACTTCATTATACTTTAAAATTATATTTTTAATATTTGCGCAGTGATCTGGTTCCATATGATTAATTATTAAATAATCTAGATTTCTACCCTTTAAAAGAAATTCTATATTTTCAAAAAACTGTTCAGAGATTGAAGCATCTACTGTGTCAAGTAAAACCGTTTTTTCATCCATCACTAAGTATGAATTATAACTAACTCCTCTTTTTACAGGAAAAACATTTTCAAATAGTTCGATTCTCCTATCATCTCCTCCAACAAAAAACATATCTTTAGTTATTTTTCTTATATTATGCATAGTGGGATCCTCCTTTTTCACTAATGTAAATTATAGCATACCTATATCATTTATACAATGTATCAAATATATACATACTTTACACAAAAAAGTTAAGTTAAATGTAATATAAATATATACTCCTCCTTTGTTTCCTTAAATAATCATTTTTCTGCCCACAAAATAGTAAATAATTTAGGACATATTTATAAGGAAGAAAACCTTAAACTTACTAAAAACTTAAAAGTTGTATTTA
Organism: uncultured Lachnospiraceae bacterium; assembly: GCA_964368185.1. Taxonomy (GTDB): domain Bacteria; phylum Bacillota; class Clostridia; order Eubacteriales; family Anaerofustaceae; genus CAYJAA01. The sequence continues at coordinate 12,895 of CAYJAA010000031.1, forward strand.
AAAAAAATAGTGAGATAATAATCATAGTAATTATACCGATGTAAACGCTACTATTTTAAAGATTAAATTAACAGACATAGTATTATTTGATTTTAATTCAAGATATATAATCGACTTTAAATAGCCTTATACATAGAAAAAGAAGTTAGTACCTTAATACAGCTACTAGTAAAGAAACAAACTACCACTACCAAAATTGATAGGGACAGTTTTATTTTAGTAGCATAATGCCACTTTGTTAATAATATTATAAAAGTAGTAAATATGGTGCTTTTTATTTGGTAAAAAGCAAAGCCTCCCGTTCCCGTGAGGGAATCATTGGGCGGCTTAATATTTACGGAAAGTATAACAGGCTTTTACCCCGCGTTTTGCAAAAAAGCGGTATTTTTGGTTCTTTTGATATCAAAAGAACAATTATTTTTTTTATAAAGAAAAGATTA
>CAYJAA010000032.1:0-13271 GCA_964368185.1 uncultured Lachnospiraceae bacterium
AAAAGAACCAAAACTACCGCTTTTTTGGCAAAACGCGGGGTAAAAGCCTGTTATTTTTTTCGTAAATATTAAGCGCGACCAAAATCCCTAATGGGAATGGTCGCCTTTGCTTTTTATAAAATAAAAATCACCATATTTACTACTTATCTACTATTAATTAATAAAAAAGTGTTATGATACTAAAATAAAATTACCACTACCAATTAAGATAGTGGTAATTTATTGCTTTATAAATATTCCCTTATTATATCCCCTATTTTTATTTTTTATTATTTAAAATTTTCATCTTCAACTGCTAGTACAGCATCAACATTTGACTGACTAGCGCACCCTTTTATAAAAGAAACATCAAGCCAATTTTTTGCAACAACTTTAGCCAGTTCTTTACCAATAACCCTATATCCCATAGTAATAATATTTGCGTCATTACTAAGACTTGCTCTTTGTGCACTAAATGGATCGTGACACACAGTCGCATAAGCCCCCTTAACCTTGTTTGCAGCAATCGCTACTCCTATCCCTGTTCCACAAAATAACATTCCCCTATCGTACTCTTTACTGCTAACTTTCATAGCAAGCTCTTTTGCTACATCAGCATAAAACTTTTTATCCTCACTGTCATTCACCCCAATGTCTAATACATCATGACCCTCACTAATTAAAAATTCTTTTACTGCATCTTTAAGCTCTAAACCAACAAAGTCACAACCAATTATTATTTTCATATTCCTATACTCCTTTTAATAATCAAATTCTGTACAAAGAGTCATAGCCTCTTTAATAGTTTCATAACAATTTTTATCTTCATATAAAATTTCGTATAAAGCCTTTAATAAAGGTAATTTTCTAATGTCAATTTTACCTTCTTTTTCTAGCTGCCCAGCAATATTATATCCAAACTTAATAGCAGGATACCCCTCCACTGTAATATCTTCTTCAATCATTTTTTTAATTGCTTCACTAGCCTTAGTTCCAGCCCCTAACACTTCCCCTAAAATTCTATTTCTACCAGCTTCCCCAGTAATTTCTAAATCTCCAACTCCAGGAAGGCCTATAACAGATTTATATTCTCCCCCTAAAGCCTCGGTTAATACTCCCATTTCAGCTACTGCAAAAGTAAATAGCGCCGCTTTTACATTATTATTAAGCTTTCCATCCCTTTCCTTAAAACCCTCAGCCATTCCAAGACCTACAGCATATGCGTTTTTCATAGCAGCACATACCTCAACCCCTATAACATCTGTGGAAACCTCAATATTATATTCCTTTGTTACAAGAAGAGATTTCATATACTTTGCTGCCTTTATATTCTCTGAGGCATAAGTAACACTGTTTGGACACTCCCAAACAACTTCCACAGCCTTACAAGGTCCCCCTACAAAAACAAAGTCAATTTTACCTTTTAAATTTTCTGGTAAAAGCTCTTTTAATAAAGTAGGAAGTAATATAATCTTTCCATCATTTTTTGTAGAATATTCATAACCCTTAGAAACAGAACCAACAACCATTCCCTCTTTTAGATAAGGGATTAATTTTTTGAAAATATCTCCAAGTCCTGTAGAAGTGATTCCTAGTATAACAAGCTCAGCCCCTTTAACAGCCTCCTCAAGCTCTTCATTATAATAAGGAACAATTTCACTAGGTAACTTGCATTTATGCTTAGGATGCTCCCTACCTTCTTTTAACGCCTTAATAATGTCATTATCTAAATGTGTTCCCCATAAATTTACTTTGTGTCCATTTTTTACCAGTGGAGTACAAAGAGCACTACCCATTGCCCCAGCCCCTAAAATTGTTACATTTGCCATTTTTTTTACCTCAACTATAATTTTTTCAATAAAAAAGCAACACAATAGACATACTTATAATATGTTATCATGTTGCGGTTTCTCTAAAATATCTCTTTCCGCTTTTTATTTATGATAGACATTATAAATAAAAAACAAATAAAAATCAAGTCTTTTCTACATAGAATCCAGTTGTTTTTTAAGCTCACTATTAATAATTTTTATATGAGTTCCCTTCATTCCAAGAGATCTTGTTTGTATTATATTTGCGCTTTCAAGCTTTCTAAGAGCATTAGAAACTACTGACCTTGTGATTTTTGCCTCATTTGCAATAGTACTAGCTACAACTAAGCCTTCATCATTTTCTAAAGTATCAATGATTTTTTTAACAGCCTCTAACTCGGAATAAGACAAAGTATGTAAAGCCATTTCTGTAGAAGATTTCTTTTCTTTTAAAATTCTTTGCTCTTCATTAATATGTCTTAAAAGCTCCATTACTACAATAGCAGCAGAATATTCAAATAATATAATTTCATTATCAGAGAATTTATCTCCATATTTTGCTAATATAAATGTTCCAATTCTATCCCCCATGGCCATAATTGGAACTATCGTTAAATATCTATCTTTATATATACAAGGACCCTTTTGTCCAAAAGTACATATAGGACTTCTTTCATATTCATTAGCAACAGTATCGCTATATTTCAGTAATTTATCTGCAAAATCTTTAGGAAACAATGCATTTTTAAGTGCGTGATAATTCAAGTCACAATTATAGTTTTGACTCATAGCGTAAGATAAAATCTTACCATCATTTTCTACTATATATGTATTTGAGCCTAAGATTTTACTTAGCTTTAATGTTAAGTTTTCAAGGCTCATAGGAGTTGTAGCACTTTCTTTTAAAACTTCATTTAATTGTCTTAACTTTTCAAAAAGTATCTCCATTTTCGTCTCCTTCTTTTTTTTTACTTTATACTTAATGATATAATAACCATTTACAAAAATCAAGAAATTTTCTAAATTTTCAGTAATTTCTATCAAAATTCATACAATTTCTAATAATATGCTCAAATAATCTTATATATGCAAACTATCCCTTTAACTATTTTTTTATACCCTTACTAAAAAATATTGTTAATATATACTATATATAGGCATTTAAATTGACTTTTGCCTTAATTTTTGGTAAAATTTAAAGTAATTTTTTATATTATTATACTTATAATTCAATAGAAAAAGAGGTTAAAAATGGAAAAAGTAAATATAACAAAAATCTTTGCTTGTAATGTTTTTAATGACACAGTTATGAGAGAAAGACTTCCAAAAGAAATCTATAAGGCTGTAAAACAAGCAACAGATGAGGGTTTAAAACTAAAAAGATCTACTGCTCAAGTTGTAGCAAATGCTATGAAAGATTGGGCTATTGAAAAAGGTGCTACTCACTATACCCACTGGTTCCAACCTATGACAGGAATTACTGCTGAGAAGCATGACGCATTTATATCCCCTTCTATTGAAGGTAAAGTTTTTATGGAGTTCTCTGGTAAAGAGCTTGTTAAAGGTGAGCCTGACGCTTCTAGCTTTCCTTCTGGAGGCCTTAGAGCAACATTTGAGGCTAGAGGTTACACTGCATGGGATCCAACTTCCTATGCCTTTATAAAGGATTGTACCCTTTATATTCCTACTGCGTTTTGCTCATATTCAGGAGAAGCCCTAGATAAAAAGACTCCACTACTTAGATCTATGGAAACAATTAATAATGAGGCCCTAAGATTAATTAAACTTTTTGGAATTGATGCTAATAGAGTTATTCCAACTGTAGGAGTTGAACAAGAATATTTCCTAATTGATAAAGATTTATACAATAAAAGAAAAGACTTAATGTATACAGGAAGAACCTTGTTTGGAGCTGATCCACCAAAAGGTCAAGAGATGAATGATCATTATTTTGGAAATTTAAAAGATAGAATTTCTGAATATATGAAAGAGCTTGATATTGAACTTTGGAAGCTGGGAGTATACGCAAAGACAAAACATAATGAAGCTGCTCCAGCACAACATGAGCTTGCTTGTATTTTCACCAGCTGTAACCTTGCTAGTGACCACAACCAACTTGTAATGGAACTGATGAAAAAAATTGCTAGTAAACATAACCTTGTGTGTCTACTTCATGAAAAACCTTTCCTTGGGGTAAACGGTTCTGGAAAACACAACAACTGGTCCCTTGCAACTGATAAAGGACAAAACTTACTTGAGCCAGGTCTTACTCCTGAGAATAATAAAATCTTCCTTTTAATAGTATCCGCAATTTTAAAAGCTGTTAAAGAATACGCTGACTTACTTAGAATAACAATTGCAAGCGCAGGAAATGATCACAGATTAGGAGGCCACGAAGCCCCACCTGCAATCGTATCTGTCTTTTTAGGAGATGAACTAACTAGAATTTACGAAGCTATTGAAAAGGGTGAAAATGTCTCTCATTATGATAAAATCAAAGTTGCTACAGGGGTATCCACTATACCAAACTTTAGCCAAGATACTACAGATAGAAATAGAACTTCCCCATTTGCCTTTACAGGAAATAAATTTGAATTTAGAATGGTAGGCTCAAACACTTCTGTTTCTGGAATAAATGTTATTTTAAATACAGCTATTGCCCAAACAATTGGAGAATTTGCTGATATATTAGAAAAAGCTAAAGACTTTGATAAAGAAGTTGATAAACTAATTAAGAAAACAATTGTTGAAAATAAACAAATTATATTCAATGGAAATAATTATTCTAAAGAATGGGTTATTGAAGCAGAAAAAAGAGGTCTTCCTAATTATAAATCTAGTGTAGACGCTATTCCACACTTTAGTGATGAAAAAAATATTAAACTATTCACAAAACACAAAATATTTACTGAAGTTGAAGTAAATGCTAGACGAGATATTTTCTTAGAATCTTATTCAAAAACTATTAATATAGAAGCTTCTACAATCAGTAAAATGACTAGAAAAGATATCCTTCCAGCAGCAATGGCTTATTCAAAAGAAGTATGCGATATTATTACTGCAAAATCAAATATTGATAAAAGCTTAGTAAGTGATATGGAAAAAAATCATCTTGCTCATATTTCTTCTCTTGTAGATGAACTATTCAAAGAAGCTAATATATTAGATGAAAATAGAAAGAAACTTAATTTAATTCAAACTCCTTATGAATATGCACTATTTTGCCAAAATACTATCATAAGTGATATGGAAAGATTAAGAAAAATAATTGATACTCTTGAGGGAATTGTTTCTAGAAAATATTGGCCATACCCAACATCTGGAGATTTATTATTTAGTATATAAAAGAAGCTATTTTTTATAAGGCTTTAGGTAGAAAAACTTTTTAATTTAAAAATACAAAGGAACGGTGAGAGCCGTTCCTTTTTTTATTTAAAAGATCCTTTACCTAAGAAAATAATTGTTCTTTTGATATGAAAGGAAAGGTAAATAGCCATTTGAAGCAAAAGGAGAGGGGTGAAAGCCTGTTATTATTTCTTTAAATATATGCTATTCCAAAATCCTCTAAGGGCAGTGGGGGTGCTTCTTATAAAAGAAAAAACTATAAATAAAAAAGACGGATACCTTATAAAGATACCCGTCTAATTTTTTAACTTATATAAAATAATTATTATATATTCATATATTATCTAATATAAATTATTTCTTCTTTTTCTTAAGTTTAGGTCCATTTGCTCTCCAAGCATATAACCCAAGAGAAACCCCTATAACTCCATAAGAAACGAATGTTCTAAAGAATTCTCCGATTTGAGCTTGTCCAAATAACTGTTTACCAGCATCAGGAGAGATAATAAACACTGCATGGAATAAAATTGTTCCAAGAAGAGCTTGCTTTGTATTTGCATTCGTAACACTAGCTCCCCCAATAAGCAGCGCTGCAATAGCGAACATACCTACTTGCATATGAGAACCAAAGGTATTCATAGTCCCTACATTTTGTAAAAAGATAAGTTGACCAATTGCAGCAAGAACTGTCGAAAGAATTACAGCTATAATTCTAGTTCTATCTACATTAATACCTGAAACTTCTGCAATGTGTTGATTGTTACCTACACTTTTAAAATCTTGTCCTAGTTTTGTTTTTAATATCCAGCTTGTACCAATACATAAAGCTAATATAATAAGCCCCGTTACTACAGGAATATCTATGGCCATTAAAAATGGATCAGCAAAAGCTATTAAACAGAAAACAACTACTGCTAAACATCCAGCAATTTTAGCGAAAAAGATTCCTTGAGGAGTTTTAACACTTTTTGATTTTTTACATAGATATTGTTTGTATATTAAATATCCAGCAAATAGAAGGATACCGATTAGTAAACACCATATAAAAGGCGCTTTTAATATACCATCAAGAGCATATTTAATTCCTTCTCCACCTTTATCTAAGTCTAGTGTATTTCTAAGACCTATTCCATCAGGTTTTATAATTGGATTTGTATTAGGAACAAGAATAATAACACCTATTACAAACATAAATATAAACTGATAAATACCATTAGCAAAATATCCTACAATAAGCCCAGCAATCATTTCTTGACCTTTTGTTTTATTATATAAAACTCCAGTAAGATATCCAAATAGAATTGCACAAGGAATAGCTATAGCTACTGCCACTAAAAGGCCTAGTATCCCACCAATATTGAAGTAAGATATTGCAATAATTCCAATTTGTGCCGCCATGGCTCCAACTACAATACCAAAGTTAAGTCCTATACCAGCGATAACTGGCAGTAATAAGGATAAAACTAGAAAACTATTTCTAAAAAACCTTGTTACTAACTCACTCATAAAAAATCCAAAGGTAAGCTGTGAAACCATAAGACATAAAACAGTAAGAGTAATGAATATAACTGATACTATATTATCAAGTAGCCATTTTTTAATATCAAGACCCTTAAAAAGATCATTGTTTTTAGAGTTCTTAAACACTATTTCTCACCTCCTGTAACTTTTGTCAGTGCATAAAGGATTATCCCGTTTTGCACAGTCATTCTAAGGATTTCCGATAAATCCCCACCTGTAAATACTTCATTTGCAACAGGAAGTGCTGTTGTTAAAAGCCCTTGGAATAAGAATGTTCCAATAATAACATGAGAAACACTTGCTCTTTTAGCAGTAGCTCCCCCGATTAATATAGCTGCAACTGCAGGAAAGGCCATCATAAGAGGGGCTGTGTATAACTGAACAAACCCAAAACTTTGAGAATAAACAACAATACCAATAGCAGCAAGAATAGTTGATAAGATATTAGCTTGAATTCTACTTTTATCAATATCGATACCTGCAGCAGTAGCAAATTTAGCATTGTTACCTGTTGCAGAAATAGCTATACCTGTTTTTGATTTGAAAAATAAGTATACGATAAAACAAAATAATAAAAAGAATGCTATAAGCCCTGTTGGAATAGTAAGACCACCTACATTAAAGGCTAAGAAGTTATTTAATATTCCACCATAAAAATTATCAAGAGCAATAGTTTGTCTAAGTCCTTCACCTATAAAGAATCCCATAGCTTCACTTTTTAAAGGAAGTGTTAACCAAACAATACACATAAGTGATACAATAGAAAACCCTGTATATGTTGCAATTGTCATCTCAGAACCTTTTACAGCATTTAAAAGTTTTCCATATAAATACCCTACAATTATTGCAAATGGTATAGAAAGTAATATAGCTAAACCAAATCCTAAAAACCCAGTAGCTCCTATTTCAATTGAAAGAACTTGCCCAAGTAAACCGCACACAATACCTACAGGTAGTGCAAAGTTAGGGCCTGTTCCAGATTGAATTGAAGGAACCATAGCTAAAACTAATATACCATTCATACCAACCCTAACAAGGGTATCGCTCATTAATACACCTAAGCTTTGTCCTAGACTATGTCCTAGGATAAGAATAAATACAAAGAATGAACCTATAATTAATCTTGGAAGACCTATAACATTAATAGCCTTTTTAAGAGAAAAACTATTTTTCATTATTAATTCCTCCTTTTTCTATTTTATCAAAATCTCCTGACATTGTTAGACCAAAGTCAACATCTGAATCTGTTGGAGATAAAATTCCAGCAACTTTACCCTCGCATATAATTGCGATTCTGTCACAAACACTTTTAAGTTCTGTAAGCTCTGAAGATGTAATTACTATTGTCATACCAAGCTCTTCATTAAGCTTTACAAGTAAATCTAAAACAAGCTTTTTAGCACCAATATCAATACCTCTAGTTGGTTCTGATACAAATAATAACTTAGGTTCTTGTGTTAAGGCTCTAGCCACACAAACCTTTTGCTGATTACCCCCACTAAGTCTACCTGTTTTTTGTGTTGAAGAAGTACATCTAATATCAAGCTTTTCAATCATTTCTTCAGCATGCTTTCTAATAGCTTTCTTATCTTCTATTTTAAGAGCAACAAGTAAAGATTTTAAGAATTTTTCTTGTCTTTGCATAGATGTAAAAGCAATGTTATCTTCAATTGATTCATCAAGAAGTAAACCAACCCCTCGTCTATCTTCACTAACAAAAGCAATTCCACTGTTAATAGAAGCTTTTGGGTCGTTAAGCATTAGAGGTTGTCCATCTAAAGTGATTTCTCCTGTTGACTGATACATTCCCATAATTCCATTGGCAATACCAATTTTCCCTTGACCTGCAAGACCACCAATTCCTAGAATTTCGCCTTTTTTAATTTCAAGATCAATTCCTTTTACATATTCACCTTGCATATCAACATGAAAGTTTTTAATATCTAATATTGTCTCTTCATTTATATTTTCGTTTGTTGCTTTAATGTCAATATTTACATCTCTACCAACCATTAATTTAGCAATCTCTTTAACATCAGTTTCTTTAATTGGTTTGTTTGCAACAAACTCCCCATCTCTAAGAACTGTAACTGTGTCTGCTACTTCTACAATTTCGCTAAGTCTATGACTAATAAATAAAATACCAATCCCAGTACTTGCTAACTTTTTAATAGCCGCTAATAAATGCTTAGCTTCAGCCTCAGCTAAAACAGCAGTTGGCTCATCAAATACTAATATTTTAATGCCTTCTTTGTCAATTTCTCTAGCTATTTCGATGAACTGCATATGACCTACTGGAAGACCAGCAACCTTAGACCATTCATCTAAGTCCATTTCTAAAGTATTAAGAGCTTTTTTAGCATCTTTACCCATCTTTTCAAAGTCTAGTGTTTCTAACTTTTTACCAAACACCCCACTTGCTAAATTTTTCTTTGTTACTTCCCTATTTAACTTTATATTTTCTGTAATAGAAAAGCTAGGGATTAACATAAACTCTTGATGAACCATCCCAATTCCCATTTTCATAGCTTCGAATGGAGATTTAATCTCCACTTTTTCTCCTTCAATTTCCACACTTCCTTCATAGCCACCCGTAGAATGAATTACAGGCATACCAAAAAGTATGTTCATTAAAGTTGATTTCCCAGCCCCATTTTCACCAATAAGAGCATGAATTTCACCTTTTTTTACCTCAAGATCAATTCCTTTAAGAACTTTATTTCCATAATATTCTTTTTTAATGTTTTTCATTGATAAAAGGACGTCACCCAATTTTCTTACCTCCTCCTTTTAATTTAATACATTGTTTTGTAAATATACTGCTAAAGAGCATATAAAAATATATCACTTAATATAAAATAATATATTTTTATAAATCCTTTTAATTAAAATATTGCCTATTACGACAAAATAAACGGCTTTAACCGTTCTTATCATTATTTGCTACATATTTAATATATACAAGGATAGGAAATATTTCCTATCCTTGTGAAAATACATCTACTAAATTTTAGTAATTTACAAAATCAATAAGAACAAACTGATAGTTCTCGATTACTGTATCGCCTTCTTTGTAAGCAGTAAATTGAGTTTCTACTCCAGCGTAAGCGTCGCAGAATTCTTTCATTTTAGCGTAATCTTGTTTATCAGTAATTTCTCCTTTAGCAAAAGCAGCAGCATAATCAGCACCAGCTTCAACAAACATCATGTTTACAGGTACTGGCCATGTTGAGAATCTACCTTCTCCACCAGCTTCAGCAATTGCTTCTTTTGTTACTTCCATGATATATTCCATATCACCTTTTTGATCTTCAGAAATCTCAAGACCTAAAGCTGTTGGGAAACCATGAGTTGGAGATGGACAACAAGGTTGTGGATAAATTCCACCTTCTTCTAATACAGACTTGATTAAAGGCTCTTGAGCCGAACAGTTTGTAGAGAAGAATGCTGTATCAACACCATATTTATCAATCATTTTAGGAACATCTTCTAAAATAAATTGTTGTGTTCCAGGAACACCAGCGTCTCCTGTTGGGTCAGGCATAGTTGCATCAACAAATTCTAAACCTAACTCTTCACAAGTTTCTTTAAATAATTCTCTTCTTGTAGATAAAGTTGCGTATGTCATATGTCTTGGGAATGAGTAATGAACAAATGTTTCAGCACCTTGGCTTTTTGCTTGTTCAATAACTGTTCTACCCATAGCAATTTCATCAGCAGCAAGAATAATATCAGCTCTTTCAGAAATCATTGCAGGGTCTTCTCCAGGAACACCAGCGATAATTAATAAATCATCTCTAGTTTCTTTAACTTTGTCAATAGCAGCACTCATACCAGGAACAGCTTGACAAATTACTAAAGCTTTTACAGCAGGATCAGAAGCAACCCCAACAACATTAGCAATTACAGTTTCTTGCTCATCCATGAATTTATCAGGATATGTTTGTAAAACAACATGCTCTTCACCATATTTTGCTTGAACGTTTTGAGCCGCTCTGTACTCTTCTTCATTTTGTGCTACTGTACCAGTGATTACACCGATTTTCCAGTCTACATCTTCGCCACTAGTTCCGCCAATACAAGCAGTTAAACTAAAAAGCATCATTGCAACTAAAAGCACAGCTAAAACTTTTTTCGAATTTTTCATCTTTTTTATTTTCCCCCTTAAGAAAAGATTAATTTATATTTAATATATCTTATATGATATATTAATATACCTAAACACAATTATATCACATTTTTTCTTTTTGTCAAAATATTTACTGATTTTTCTAAATATTTCTAAAATTCTGTTATTATTTTCTTAAATCATCTAATATTTCTGTTTTTTCAATGGTTTTTTCGTCTTTTTCTTTGATGATTTTTCCTGGCGCTCCTGCAACAACAACTCCACTTGGAACATCTTTTGTTACCACACTACCTGCTGCAATAACACTTCCATCCCCAACTTTAACCCCCTCTAAAATAACAACATTTGCTCCAATTAAACAGTCATCCCCAATAATAACAGGTGTTGCACTTGGTGGCTCTAAAACTCCTGCAAGGACTGCCCCTGCTCCAATATGACTTCTTTTTCCAACAGTAGCCCTAGCTCCTAAAACCGCATTCATGTCTATCATTGTCTCTTCCCCTACTACTGCTCCTATGTTAATAGTAGCACCCATCATTATAACTGCATTTTTATGTATGTGAGCCCCACTTCTTATATTAGCTCCTGGCTCAATTCTAGCTTCAATATTGGTAGTATCAAGTAATGGAATAGCTGAATTACGTCTGTCACTTTCTATTCTATAACAAGTAATTTTATCTTCTTTTTTTGATAAAAATTCATTTACTTCTTCTTTCTGCCCAAAAACAGTGTAGTTTCCATTTGAGCCGTAAAACTCTAGGTTAGAAAAATCTTCACTTTCTAAATTTCCTTTTACATATAATTTAATAGGTGTGGCTTTTACTGTTGCCTTAATATACTTTGCGATTTCATAAGGGTTTGTTAAATCAAACTCCTCCATTAATTTTTTGTTATCCATTGATATCCTCCATATCATAATATCCTTTTTCTTTTTTTACTAAAAACTCAGCTGCTTTCACAGCTCCAACTGCAAATACTTTTTTAGAAAAAGCAGTGTGTTTTATTTCAATAACTTCATCAGTTCCTGCAAATAATACACTATGCTCCCCTACAATCGTTCCACCTCTAAGGGCATGAATCGTAATATCTTTTTCTTCTCTTTTTGCATCCCTTCCATTTCTGCCATAAACATACTCAAGCTCTTTTTTGCTATTTTCTTTTACTTCTTTTGCTAACATAAAAGCTGTCCCACTTGGGGCATCAACTTTTTTATTATGATGTTTTTCTATGATTTCTACATCATATCCATCACTAAGCATAAATGCTGCTTTTTTAAGAATATTTGTAACAACATTAATCCCATAAGAGAAATTCCCTGTTTTGAAAATTGGAATTTTATGGCTTGCTTTTCTTAGCATATCCTCTAGCTCTTCACTTAAACCAGTTGTCGCACAAACTAGTGGTATTTTTTTCTCCACTGCAAAATTTACTAAATCTTTAGTAATACTAAAATGAGAAAAATCTATAATTACATCAATATCTTCTTTCACATTAGAAAAATCACTATATATAGGATATGTATACTCTAAATCTTCACATTTATCATATCCACAAACTACCTCTATTCCTTCTTTTTCTAAAATAACATCTTCAACATTTTTACCCATAGCCCCACCAATGCCACAAATCATAACTTTTATCATATCCCTACTCCATTACTACATCAATATTATAACTTTTTAATGTGTCTTTCAAAAACTCTCTTTTGCTACCTTTTAATTCATATAAAGGAAGTCTCATGTCTCCAACCTCAAGACCCATTATATTCATAGCAGTCTTTACAGGAATTGGATTACACTCACAAAATAAAGCATCAGACATATTAAGTAAGTCAAATTGTTTTTTTCTTGAAAGCTCAATGTCTCCACTAAAATAACTATTTGTAATTTCTACACATAGTTTTGGAACAATATTAGAACAAGTACAAATCACCCCGTCTGCTCCAAGCGACAAAATTGGTAGGATTTGATCATCATTACCTGAATAAAGCTCTATCCCCTCAGGTAATCTACTCATAATATTTGCTATTTGACTAATATCTCCACTAGCCTCTTTAAAAGCTTTTACATTTTTAATTTTACAAAGCTCAATAGCTAAATCCGAACTAATATTTTTCCCTGTTCTTGAAGGAACATTATAAACAATAATTGGAGTATCTACCCTGTCACTAATTGCTTCATAATTATAATAAATTCCCTCATCACTAGATTTATTATAATATGGGTTATTAATAAGAAGTCCATCAGCCTTATATTTGTTTGCATATTCTGAAAGCCTAATAATATGCTCTGTATTATTAGTTCCAGTTCCTGCGATAAAAGGAACTCTCCCTCCAATTATTTCGCTACCTATTCTAAATAATTCTTCTTTTTCCTTGTCGGTAATCGTCGGGGCCTCCCCTGTTGTTCCACAAAGAAGAATACCATTTACCCCCTGCCCAATTTGAAAATTTATTAACTGCTCTAGCTTTTTATAATTTATTTTAT
>CAYJAA010000033.1:0-4978 GCA_964368185.1 uncultured Lachnospiraceae bacterium
TAAAAGGAATGACTTTTGGTATTCCTTTTTCTTTTAGATTATAAAGTTTCTTTACTAGTAGCCATATATCTATCTAATTTTATATATAAAATAACACTTAATAATAACACTTTTGTTATATAATAACAGTAAAGCAATTATAAGTTAATGGAGGAGCAGGTGAAAAAATATATTATTTTACTTATTTTAGGGAGTATATTACTTATAGGTTATTTAATAGTAAATGACACATCAAATAAAAAAGATTTAATAAAAGAAGAAAGTATCATACTAACTCCGAGCTATATAGACCTTAAGGCTTATTTTAATGAAACTAATGGGACAGCTGTTTTTTTAACTGAAAAAGGGGAGGAGTATATTTATAATGAAGACTTAGCTAAAGATAGATATTCCCCTTACTCAAGCTTTAAAATTGTATCTACATTAATGGGACTTAGTGAGGGGATTATATCTAATAAAGATAGTACTATGAATTATGATGGAACAATATATTGGCTGGATTCATGGAATGATAATTTGAATTTAAAACAGGCTTTTGAAAATTCTTGTGTATGGTATTATCACCAAATTATAAATAAAATACCAATGGAGGGTGTACAAAGATATTTAGAGGAGTTAAACTATGGTAATAAAGATATTTCTCAGTGGAGGGGAAACGGAAGTAATCCAAAAGAAGAATTAAATGGATTTTGGTTAAATTCTTCTTTAAAAATTTCCCCAAAAGAACAAGTTGAGGTTTTAAAAAACATATTTGAGTATGAAACTGATTTTAGTGCTGAAGATATTACATTATTACAAGAGTTAATGAAAAGTGATGTAGATAATGTTTATGGGAAAACAGGGAGTGGTAGTAATAATAGTTGGTATGTTGGATATTTTGAATACGAGGAAAAAAATATTTATTTTGCAACCTTTATTAAAGATAATGAAACCTCAGGAATAAAAGCAAAAGATATAACAATGTCAATTATTGAAAACTGGAGTAGTATATATAGTGAGGCTTATAAGTAAAGAGTAAATAATATAAAAAAAGAGCTGACACTTTGTAGGTGTTAACTCTTTTTTTGTACATATTTAATTATTATTCATAATATAATCAGCCGTGTCCTTATCTATAACAAGGGTGTCTATATAATTTCCCTTTAAAGCAGCTAAAATAGCTTCGTGCTTTTCTTTTCCACCAGTTATACAAACAACATTTTTACTTTTTTTCACAGTCTCGATGTCTATTGCCATAACTCTATTGTTAAATTCACAGTTTATTCTTTTACCGTCTCTATCAAAGTAGTTTAGGCAAATATTTCCAATAGCACCTTGATCTTTTAAGTTTTTAAAGTCTTCAGGGCTTAAAAATTGTTCTTTTAGCATTGATGTTGCAGCAGTCATAAGTCCAACACTAACCAGTGTTATATCACACTTGTTAAATAGTTTAAAAAGTTTATTTAAACTTTCTTCTTCCATTAAAGTTTCTTTAGTAGCTTTACTTGAAACAAAAGTTGGAGCAAACATATAGTAGGCTTTAGCCCCAATTTTTTCAGCGAAATTTTTTGTAATGTCATTAGTAAGTCTTGTATCACCTAAATTGTTCATACTACCTACAAGTTGTAGAGCTTTGATGTTTTGGTATTTCCCTTTTTGTACAGGAAAGTAATTTACTGTATTATATATAGTTCTTCCCCAAGCAACTCCTATTGTTAGGTTGTCTTCTAAAAGTTCTGTTAAGATTTCTACTCCAGCTCTTCCAAGAGAGTGAAAAATATCTTCATCTTCTAAGGTTTGAGCTACCATAACTCTTTTTAGGGAGAATTTCTTTTCAATTTCAGACTCTAAGTTAATTAGATATTCTTCATATCCTTTTATATTAATATCAACGATTCCCATTTCCTTACTTTTTTTAAGAAGTCTATTTACCCTTTGTCTAGACATAGAAAGCCTAGAGGCAATTTCACTTTGGGTTAATTCTTGCTTATAATAATAATAAGCTATTTTCGTAAGTAATTTTTCTTCTAAGGCCATAATAATTCTCCTTGTTTTTACATATTACAAATGTTATATTTGATATTATAGACAAAAAGTGAGCAAAAGTCAAACATCATTTTTTTTAAAGAGCTTATTTTTCTTATAAAAATAGCAAAGGATATCTATAATTTGACAATATAGCTAAAATTAATTCTTAAAGTATAAAAATATTCAAAATTTTTTTTAAAAAATGTATTGATTATTTAATTTTATATGATATAATGATGATACATATGTAATATGGTATAACAAATGTAATAGGGAGGTTTTACAATGAGTCCAATAACAACAAAAAAAGCTAGCGAAAAAGATTTAGTACATGTACTTAGAACAATGATCCTTTCAAGAGTTTTTGAAGAAAAAGTAAACGAAATGTTTATGCAAGGGATTATTCATGGTACAACACATTTAGGAGTAGGTCAAGAAGCTTGTCATGCAGGCGTTTCACTTGCTCTAGAAAAAGAAGACTGGATTTTACCAACACATAGAGGTCACGGTCACTGTCTTGCAAAAGGAGCTACAGCATACGAAATGTTCTGTGAGCTATTTGCAAACACAGACGGTCCTTGCCTTGGTATGGGAGGATCTATGCATTTAACTGATACTAAAAACTTCAATATGGGAAGTAGTGGTATCGTAGCAGGAGCTGTTCCTATGGCTGTAGGTATGGCAGATGCACTAAGAAGACAAAACAAGAAAAATGTAGTAATTTCTTTCTTTGGAGATGCTGCAAGTAACCAAGGGATGACAGCGGAAGCTCTTAACTTAGCTTCAGTTTGGAAGTCTCCTGTAATTTTCTGTTGTGAAAACAATAGATATGGTATGTCAACACCAGCAAAATTAACTGTTTCAGTTGAAGATATTGCTGTTAGAGGTAAAGCTTACAATATGAAATCTAAAATCGTTGATGGTAATGATGTTGTCGCAGTTTTAGATGCAATGGAAGAAGCAAGAAAATACTGTGTAAGCGGAAAAGGTCCATACCTTTTAGAGCTTAAAACATACAGATATTTAGGTCATTCAAAATCTGACCAAAGAAAATATAGAACAAAAGACGAAGAAGCTGATATGAAAGCTAACAATGATCCAATTATTAGATTTAAAGACTACTTAATGGATAAAGGTGTTATAACTGAAGAAAGTTATAAAGCTTTATATAATGAAGTAGAACAAGAAATAAATGAAGCATCTGAAAAAGCTCGTGATAAAAAAGATACTATCACTTTTGAAAAAGCTTTAGAGTATGTTTACACAAAGTAGGAGGAATATAAAGATGGCAAAAATTTCTTATTTACAAGCAGTAAACCAAGCTATGAGCGAAGAAATGCGTAGAGATGAAACAGTTATTTTCTTAGGCGAAGATATTGGTTTATACGGAGGGTGTTTTGGAGTAAGTAGAGGGATGTTTGATGAATTTGGTCCTGAAAGAGTAGTTGATACTCCTATTACAGAAACAGGCTTTACAGCAGCAGCTATGGGTCTTGCTTTACTGGGTTTTAGACCAATTGTAGAGATGATGTTTGGGGATTTTGTTACCCTTGCAGCAGATCCAATTATCAACCATGCAGCAAAATATAGATTCATGACAGCTGGTCAAGTAGAGGTTCCTCTAATCATGAGATTACCTTTTGGTTCAGGAACAGGAGCAGCAGCTCAGCATTCACAAACACTAGAGTCAGTATTCTTAAATACACCTGGATTATATGTAGTAGCTCCAGCTACACCATATGATGCAAAAGGACTAATTAAAGCGGCTATTAGAGATAATAACCCTGTAATTGTTTGTGAAAATAAATTATTATATAGAACAAATGGCGAAGTTCCAGATGAAGACTATACAGTTGAAATTGGAAAAGCTGATGTAAAAAAAGAAGGAAAAGACATTACAATTGTTACTTGGTCTAGAATGTTAATTGACTCACTAGAAGCAGCAGAAAAACTAGAAAAAGAAGGTATTAGTGTAGAAGTAGTAGATCTTAGATCTCTAAGACCACTTGATATTGATACAATTGCAAAATCAGTAATTAAAACATCAAAAGCTTTAGTAGTATATGAAGCACCACAATTTGGTGGATTTGGTGGGGAAGTAGTAGCTCAAATCAATGAAAGTGAAGCTTTCTATCATTTAGATGCACCAGTTAAAAGACTTGGTGGAGAAGAGTTACCAGTTCCATACAACCCTGTTTTAGAAAAACAAATCGTTCCAACATGTGATACAATAATTGCTAAAGTTAAAGAAATGATATAATAGGAGGTGTTAATATGGGTAAAATATTAGCGACTCCAGCAGCAAGAGTAGCCGCTGCAAAAGGAAATGTAGATTTAAGTGTTATTAAAGGTAGTGGAGAATATGGAAGTATTCGTTTAAGTGATGTTTTAAATGCTGCAAACAGCGACGCTGTAAAAGCAATTAAAGCAACTCCAGTAGCTAAAAGTATGGCAGCATACTATAATACTGACCTGTCTTTAATTACAGCACAAGGAAATAAAATCACTAAAAATGATGTACTTAGCCATGTAAATGGAGCTAGTACACAAAGCGTAGCTAGTGAAACAAGTGTAGTAGTAAATAAAGAAGTGACTACAAGAAAATTAGCAGGAATGAGAAAAACAATTTCTGATAATATGATGAACTCACTAAACTCTATGGCACAATTCACACAAATGGCTGAAATTGATACAACTGATTTAATCAAATTATTTAAAGAAGCAAAACAAACTTATGCTAAATTTACAGATGAAAAACTTACAGTTACTGACTTATTTATAAAATTAGTATCTTTAGCACTAGTTAAATCTCCAGTTTTAAATCAAACTGTAAATGGAGATACAATAACTACTTATCCATATGTAAATATGGGTCTTGCAGTTTCTTTAGAAGAAGGATTAATCGTACCAACAATTGAAAATACAGATTCATTATCTTTATTTGATATTAGCAAAAAAAGAAAAGAAATTG
>CAYJAA010000033.1:4988-11201 GCA_964368185.1 uncultured Lachnospiraceae bacterium
CTAGAGATAATAAACTAAAACCAGCTGAGTATACAGGTGGAACATTTACAATAAGTAATATTGGAAATGGCCCAGGAACTTACTTTACACCAGTAATTAATCCTCCTCAAGTAGCAATTCTAGGAATTGGTAAAACAGAGGAAAAACCGGTAGTAAGAGATGGGGAAATTGTAGTTAGAACTATTACTTACTTTAGTTTAACAATGGATCATAGGATTGTTGATGGAATGGAAGGGATTAAATTCCTGAAAGTTTTAGAAGAACTAATTGCTAATCCAATGAGTATTTTATTATAGGAGTTTAAGCAAATGGGAAAATTTATGTTAATGCCAAAACTTGACATGTCCATGGAAGAGGGAGAAATTGTTAAGTGGATGGTAAATATAGGAGACGAAGTTAAAAGAGGAGACATCGTAGTTGAAGTAGAAACTGGGAAAGTATCTCTTGAGGTAGACAATCCAACAGCAGATGGAACTATCTTAGCTCTTTATGGAAATGAAGGGGATACAATTGCAGTAAATACACCTATCATCTATATTGGTGAAAAAGGGGAGACTCCTCCAACAATGGAAGAAGCTTTAGGTGGAGGAAAAGAAGAGCCTAAACCAGAAGTAAAAGAAGAAGCAAAAGCTGAATCAAAACCTGCTAGTAGTAATGTTAGCTTAGATGATTTTGATGGAAAGTTTATGTTAATGCCAAAACTTGATATGTCTATGGAACAAGGGGAGATTGTGAAATGGATGACAAATATCGGGGATGAGGTAAAAAGAGGAGATATCGTTGTTGAAGTAGAAACAGGAAAAGTATCTCTTGAGGTAGATAATCCAACAGCGGACGGAACTATCCTAGCTCTTTATGCAAATGAAGGGGATACTGTTGAAGTAAATATGCCTTTAATCTTCATTGGTAAAGCTGGAACAAAAGCTCCAACTTTAGAAGAAGCTTTAGCCATTACAAATCCTGATAAAGCTCCTGAAGTGGCTAGTGCTAGCGTAAGTGAAGAAGTAGTAGTAGAAAAAGCACCTACAAAAAGTGCTTATGACTATGACTTTGCTGTAATTGGTGCAGGTCCTGGTGGATATGTAAGTGCAATTAGAGCAGCTCAACTAGGTAAAAAAGTAGTTATATTTGAAAAACAACACCTTGGTGGAGTTTGTTTAAATAAAGGTTGTATTCCTACAAAATCTTTTGTTAAAAATGCAGAAGTTCTAAGAGAAGTTAAAAATGCTGCTTCTATGGGAATTACAATTGATAACTTTAAAGCTGATTGGGCAAAAGTTGTTGAGAGAAAAGATAGCGTTGTTAAAACTTTAACTAGTGGTGTTGGTGCACTACTTAAGAAAAATAAAGTAGAAATCGTTATGGAAGAAGCAACTATCGAAGAAGCTCACACAGTTAAAGCAGGAAGTAAAACTTATAGTGTTGACAATATTGTTATTGCTGTAGGTAGTGTTCCTGTAAATATTCCTTTCGATAATGACGGAAGCGTTACAGTTTATGACTCTGAAGGTGCCCTAAACCTTAAAACCCTACCAAAAGATATGGTTATTATTGGTGGTGGAGTTATTGGTTGTGAAATGGCAGGTATTTTAGCTGAGTATGGCGTGAATGTAACAATCGTTGAAATGTTAGATTCTATTCTTGCTATGGCAGATAAAGATATTATTCCTGTTTTAGAAAAATCTTTAAAAGAACAAGGTGTAAACATCATAACTGGTGTTGGAGCTAGTAGCTTCAAAAATGGAAGTGTTGTTTTATCTGATGGAAACACTGTAAAAGCAGACAGTGTGTTAGTATCTGTTGGTAGAAAACCAGTAGCAGTTGCTAATAAAGTTGACCTTAAAGTTAGCGAAAAAGGATTTTTAATTATTGATGATAATTTAAAAACAAATGTAGGCAATATTTATGCTATTGGTGATGTTACAGGTAAATCTATGCTTGCTCACACAGCTAGTAAACAAGGTATTGTTGTAGCAGAAAACTTATATGGTCACAAAACTGACATTGATTATGGTAAAATTCCTTCTTGTGTATTTACTCATCCAGAAATTGCTTGGATTGGTATGACAGAACAAGAAGTAAAAGCAAAAAATATACCATACAAAGTAAGCAAAATGAACTTTAGTGGTATCGGTAAAGCCCTTGCTATGGGAGATACTCAAGGTTTTGTAAAAGTAATTGTAGATGAAAGATGGGATGAAATCTTAGGAGTTCATATCGTAGGTCTTGGTGCAAGTGATATTATTGCTCAAGGTGGTATTGCTATGAGTCTTGAATCAACAAGTGCAGAAATTGCAAACACAGTATTTGCTCACCCAACTCTTTCAGAAGCTTTCATGGAAGCTTGTGAAGGAATTGAAGGGAAAATGATACACGGCTAAACTTTATAAATTAAACAAATCCAAATCCTTTCTATACATTTTAAAAACCCTGCCAGTAGGCAGGGTTTTTTGTTTATAAAGAAAAACTCCCACTATCTAAATTGATAAAGAAAGTTTTATTTTAAGTCTCATAATCCTCTTTAACTTTCTAACAGTATATAAGTAGTAAATATGGTGCTTTTTATTTTATAAAAAGCAAAGCCACCCGTTCCCGTGAGGGAAGCATTGGGTGGCTTAATATTTACGGCAAATATAATAGGCTTTTCCACCCCGGTTTGCCAAAAAGGGGTATTTTTCGTTCTTTTGATATCAAAAGAACAAATACTTTTTATAAAAGTAAGTTTTTATATAAAAAAGAGGAATGGCTTTTTCCATTCTTTTCTAAATATTGCCGTAATTGCAGCTTTTTTGTTATATTAAATATATATTGACATAATTCTTATTTAAGAGTAAAATTAGTTCGTATAAATAATTACAAGGAGAAAGTAAATGATAAATATAGATAATGCTACCTTTAAATATCCAAGTGGTAAGGGTACTTTTGATATAAATATAAATGTGAAAGAGGGAGAAGTTTTAGGATATTTAGGCCCTAATGGAGCTGGGAAAACAACTACTATAAGACAGCTTATGGGTTTTGTTAAATCTAGTAGTGGTAGTTGTAAAATAAATAACCTTGACTGCTTTGATAAGGCTAGTAAAGTAAAAGAAATACTAGGATATATTCCAGGAGAAATTGCTTTTATTGAAGGAATGAGTGGAGGGGAGTACTTAGATTATATTTTAAGTGTTAGAAAAATTAAAGATAAAACAAAAATGAATTATCTTTTAGATATGTTTGAATTTGATCCAAAGGGAAATATTAGAAAATATTCAAAGGGTATGAAACAAAAACTTGCTATTGTTTCTGCTTTTATGCATAACCCAAAAGTTTTAGTATTAGACGAGCCTACAAGTGGGCTAGACCCACTTATGCAAAGTAGATTTGTTGATTTAATATTAGAAGAAAAAAAGATGGGGAAAACAATTTTAATGTCAAGCCATATGTTTGAAGAAATTGAAAAAACCTGTGATAATGTAGCGCTTATAAAAGAGGGAAGAATTGTTGCAAATAGCGATGTTATAACTCTTAAAAATAATCAAGTAAATGCCTTTTTATTAAACACATCAGATAATACTGGATGTTTTGATGCCCTTAAAAAAGCTAATCTTGAAGCAAAGATAGAAAATGAAGAACTTTGCGCCTATGTAAAGGGAGAAAATACAGATACTTTTATAAAAACTATTTCAAATTTTAATATTTTAAATTTAAAGGCGAAAAATCAAAGTATTGAAGAAATATTTATGAACTTTTATTCAAGGGAGGAAAAATAAATGAGTTTACCACTTTTAAAAGCCACATTAAAAAGAAATTATATGTTATTTTTTATATTCCTTGGTGTTCTTACTATGTATACCACAATTATTATAGGAATTTATGATCCTGAAGACACAAAAGCTTTAATGGATATGATAGCAACGGTTCCTCAGGGGATGATGGATGCTTTTGGTTTTACTGAACCAATTACAGACCTAACAAGCCTTGTGGCAAGTTGGCTATATGGGCTATTAATGTTAGCTTTTCCTATGGTATATAGTATACTACTGTGTAATAGACTTATGTCAAAATCTATTGATAGTGGCTCTATGGCATGTTTGTTAGCAACTCCTGATTCTAGGGTTAAGATTATTGTAACTAAGGGAGTTTATGCTCTTTTATCAATAGGACTTCTACAAATGTTAGTATTTGTAATAGGTAGTGTTTTCAGCGAATACATCCTACCAGGACACTTAGATATTTTAGGATTTTTCCACCTTAATTTAACTACTATGTTTGTAAATATGTTAGTGTTTATAATTGCATTTTTCTTCTCAAGCTTTTTATCAGAATATAAATATGCTATTGGATTTTCCAGTGGTGTTCCAATTATGTTTATGTTATTTAAAATGCTAGGAGACGCTTCTGAAACACTAGAGATATTTAACGAAATCTCTATATTTGGCTGGTATAGCCCTATTGATGTAGCAAGGGAAGGGATATTTGCACCTATTAACTACCTATATATTATTTTAATCTTAGGACTATTTATAGCCTCAGTTGTAATATTTAAGTATAGAAAACTATCCATATAAAATAAAAAAAAATAAAAGACACTTTCCTTTCTTTTAAAAAAGGTAGTGTCTTTTTTTTGTAAAATTTTTATGATATTAAAAGTATTATAAAAATAAAAAATATTATATATTTCTACTCTTAAAATAATTAATTCTAAGGGCATTCATTACAACGCAAAAGCTAGATAAACTCATAGCTAGAGCAGCAATCATTGGATTAAGTAAAGGCCCCCCAAAGGCGTAGAATAGGCCACAAGCAAAAGGGATTCCTATGATATTATATATAAAAGCCCAAAATAAATTTTCTTTTATAATCTTAACAGTATATTTACTAAGGTCAATAGCATTTATTAAATCATAAATATTATTTTTTATAAGGACAATATCAGAAGTTTCAATGGCTATATCGCTACCACTTCCAACAGCTATCCCTATATCAGCAATAGCAAGGGCTGGAGCGTCGTTAATTCCATCTCCTACCATAATTACTTGATTTCCCTCTTTTTTGATTTTCTTAATATGATCCCCTTTATCTATTGGTAAAACTTCATATATAACTTCATCTACCCCTAGTTCTTTTCCTATACTAAGGGCAGTATTTTTGCTGTCTCCAGTAAGTATAGTGGTTTTTATATTAAGGCTTTTTAGGGTACTAATTGTTTTTTTACTTTCTTCTTTTAACTTGTCAGCAACGGCAATAATTCCCTCAAATTTCCCATCAATTTCTACAAAAACAACGGTTTTTCCTTGATTTTGTAAATTTAGGGACACTTCATCTTCTTTTATATTAATAAAAGAAGCTTTTCCTATTTTTACTTTTTTATTTTCTACTAAAAATGAAATTCCCTCTCCTGTGTGGGCTTTAAAGTCCTCTGCCTCTAAAACTTCAATATTATGCTCTTTTCCATAACCGGTAATGGCTTTTGAAAGAGGGTGTTCACTTTTTGCCTCTCCACTTATTACATATTTCATAAGATGATTTTCACTTATTGATTTTGATATTATATCTGTAACAACAGGCTTTCCAATAGTTAGAGTCCCTGTTTTATCAAAGACGATATTACTGCATTTATAAGTATTTTCTAAAGTTTGAGCATCTTTAAATAAAACACCAAGGGAAGCGCCTTTACCCATACCAACAATAATAGCTGTTGGTGTAGCCAGCCCAAGAGCACAAGGGCAAGCAATTACTAAAACACTTACGAAGATATTTAAAGAAAAAGAAAAGTCACTTCCTACAATAAACCATATAAGACTGCTTACTATAGCAATAGAAATTACAACAGGAACAAATATATATGAAATTTTATCTGCTAGTTTTGCAATAGGGGCTTTTGTTGAGGAAGCATCCTCTACTAAAGTAATGATTTTACTAAGAATGGTATTTTCAGATGTAGAAGTAACCCTAAAGTGAATACTACCATTTTTATTAATAGTTCCTGCAAAGATGTTAGAGCCTTCTTCTTTTTTAACAGCTAAACTTTCTCCTGTTAACATACTTTCATCAATATAAGTTTTTCCACTTACAACAACCCCGTCAACTGGAATAGATTCTCCTGGCTTTATTAAGACAATATCACCCTTTAAAAGTTCGCTAACACTTACATTGACTTCTACATTATTTCTTATTACCTTTGCCATTTTTGGAGCTAAATTTATTAGTTTTGTAATTGCCTCATTT
>CAYJAA010000033.1:11211-11450 GCA_964368185.1 uncultured Lachnospiraceae bacterium
GATTTTGAATTTGTTTCTAAATATTTTCCTAATAAAATAAGGGCAATAATTACTCCACAGCTTTCAAAATACATAGAATGTATAAAATGCATGTCTTTTAAGAAAAGTACATTATAACTAGCATATATACTATATAAAAATGATGCACTTGTTCCAATAGCTACTAAACTATCCATATTAGGGGAAAGTCTTAGTAAATTTTTAAAGCCTCTTTTATAAAAGTCTATCCCGCAAATAAT
>CAYJAA010000033.1:11460-12727 GCA_964368185.1 uncultured Lachnospiraceae bacterium
CTAGTATATTATTTAAAGGGTTAATATTTATATCTAAAAACTCTGGATAAGGAAGATTTATAAAAGGAACCATTGGTGCCATAGCAATATAAAACAAAGGAATCGTAAAAAGTAGGCTTATAAAAACTTTTCTTTTAAAAGATTTTAGCTCTTTTTCTTTTTTTTCCTTAATATTTTTTTTATATTCTTCCTCTTCAATAGGAGTAAACCCACTATCACAAACCATTTTTTTAATCTGATCTATAGAGGTAATATTTTCATCATAAATGATTTTTGCCTTTTCTAAACTAAGGTTTACATTAGCCTCTACTCCCTTTAGGGAATTTAGGGACTTTTCAACTCCACTTGAACAAGCGCTACAAGTCATCCCTAAAATATATAAATTTAAAGATTTCATTTATATAACCTCATAACCAAGGTTTGAGATTGTAGATGTAATTACGTCAAGAGTAATAATACCTTTTTCTCCCTTACAAATAACCTCTCCTTTTTTACTAGAAGCTTTTACAGATTTTATTCCATTTAATGCAAGAATAGCTTTTTTTACTTTATCCTCACAGTGACTACAACTCATTCCATTTACTTTAATAATAAATTTTTCCATTTTTTTCTCCCCTCACTTATTTTTTTATTAGTATTACTTGTTTGAAATTTACCACAAAAAAAGATAAAAAGCAATATTATTTATATATTTATTTTACTCATATTATAAAGGCTATAAGCATATTTTTTATTATAAGTAAAATTAGGAGAATATTTATGAAAGTTGATATTGAAAAAAGAGTTTTACAAGAAGCTTTATATATAACAAAAAATAATTCTACAATAAGAGATACTGCTAAGGTTTTTAATATAAGTAAAAGTACAGTACATAAAGACTTAAATAATAGGCTACATAAAATTAATAAATCCCTATATTTAGAAGTAAGAAAAATCTTAGATAACAATATGGAGTGTAGGCATATTAGGGGAGGAATAGCAACTCAAAATAAATATTTATCCATGAAGGAAGGTATATATTATGAAAAAATATAGCAAAAGAAAAACTGAAAAACTTTCAGTTTTTTTTAATATTCAAAATATAATATTTATTTCAGTAATAATTTTTATGATATCTTACCCTTTATTCATTAAACAGTTTTATTATGAAAACTTTATAAAAAGTGAGGAGGAGAGTATATACCAAGGGGTAATAAACTTCTACGACACCCCTAAAAAAAGTGTTATAGGTAGCGATTATGGCTTTATTAGAAATTTAATTGATAAT
>CAYJAA010000034.1:0-12352 GCA_964368185.1 uncultured Lachnospiraceae bacterium
ATTTAGTATCTTCATAGTTTTGTTCATCCTTTATAATTTTCCCATCCTCAATCCTAATCACCCTATCTGCAACCCTTGCTATTTCAATATCATGAGTAATCATAATGATTGTTTGTTTATATTTCTTGTTTGAATATTTCAGCAAAGAAACTATTTCCTCAGAGTTTTTACTATCAAGGTTCCCTGTTGGTTCATCTGCTAGTATGATTGAAGGGGTATTTATAAGAGATCTACCAATAGACACCCTTTGTTGTTCCCCACCAGAAAGTTCATTTGGTAAATGATTTATTCTCTTTTCTAAACCTAGTGTTTTAATAAGTTCTTTAAGTTTTGTATCATCTTTTTTCCCACTATCCAAATCCCTTGGTAGGGTGATATTTTCCCCAACTGTTAATATAGGTATTAAATTAAAAAACTGATAAATTAAACCTACTTGCCTTCTTCTAAATATCGCTAGTTTTTCCCTATTTAAAGAATAAATATCCGTTCCCCCAATAATTACCTTGCCACTTGTTGGCCTGTCAACCCCTCCAATTAAATGAAGTAAAGTTGACTTTCCAGAACCTGAGGGGCCTACTATAGCAACAAACTCCCCTTTCTTTACACTAAAGCTTGTATTATTTACAGCTTTAATGATACTGTCTCCACTTTTGTACTGTTTAACTAAATTTTCTACTTTTAAAATTTCCATATTTCTTCCTCCATATGGTAAGTATAGCAAGGTAAAATTACATTACCGTGACATTTTATAAATAAAAAAAATTAAGTAACTTCTATTATAAGAAGTTACTTTATTATAAGCTAGTATAAGTAATTTTTAAAAAAAAAATAATAATATTAAAATTATAATAAATATCCTTATATTTATATAAGTAAAGATATAATCTATTTATTTTCTTTCCTCAAATAAAGACATTTGCCTCACTATAACACTTTTTTCTTCTCTATTTGTAATAGCTGCCTCTTTGTCTACTTCACCAATCAATGTAGGTGAATTTACATCATGATTTTTAATGTTAAAAGAGGCACTTTCCTCACTTTTTATAGCGTAACAATAACTACAACCATTCCCACAAGAGTTATAAGCGCCAACTTCAATGCTTTCTATACACATACATTCCTTTCTTTGGTTCTTATCTCTTTTAACATCTATTCTAACCCCAAGGATCTCTTCGATTAAATCTTTGTCTATACAAGCACTTTTTCTTATATTATACTTTTCTAAATCTATCTCTTCGCTGCAAGTAAATAGCTCTATATCATTTTCTTTAGCGGTAGTAGAAAAAATTTCTGCTACCTTATACATATTTTCTCTACTTAAGGTGTTAGTAGGGTTTTTTCCCATGTTTCTCACTACACTTTCATACCCATCAACAAAACTAATAATACACCTACTTGTATATCCCCTTAATTTCTTTGCCATATAATTAAAAGTTTTTTCGTGATATTCTAAGGTGTATTTTTCATCTATAATTACGGGATCATATCTCCAAATAACTTTATTTCTTCCAATTTTATTACTTAAATATATAAATGTATCCATTAATTCTTCTTTACTTGGCAAGTTTTTTTCTATGGTTTTATCATAAGGAGTAATCGTAAACTGAAAATAATATTCATACCCCATCTTATCAATTTCCTTTAAATACTCAAAAAAAGGCTTTGGGTTTTTTGTCCAAAATACTATTATGTCAACTGCCTCTTTTGTTAGGTTTACCTTAGAATACCTTTTAGAATTATATGGGTTTGGAACTAAAACATACCCTTCTTTAAGCCTATTTAAAAACCACTTCCCATAAAATGAGGGGATATCGCTCCTTCTACTAGCGCTAATAATCATTATTTTTCTCTCTTAAAATACTCCCTAGAATCCTCTGGAGCTTCTTGTCTATTTATATTAGAATATTCTCTAATTGCTTTACAAACTGTTATTTTATAACTTTCAAATAAAGAGTCTTTACCCTCTTTTTGACTAATTCTATGCTCTAGGGTATTTCTCCATATTTTTAAAGCTTCTTCACTTTCCCAAATGTTCATAGACAAAATTTTGCCTTCTTCGTTTAAACTAGTAAACCTTTCTGCACTGATAAAGCCCTCAAAGCCTTCTAACATAGGCTTTAACATACTAGCATTTTCTAAATATTTTTTCATTCCCTCTTTTGTAGGTTTTACTTCAAACAATACTATAATCTTACTCATTTATTTTTTCTTCTTCCTTTTCTAGTAATTTTTCTTTTCATAAAGCTTACTAGACTATCTAGCAAGCTCCCTTTATATTATAATGATTTTTACTTTGTATTTCTTTTTATTAATTGTACCACTTATTTTATATTATACAATATTCCAAGGTTTTTTCTTCATAATTTTTCACCTGTAATTTTTTTTAAAAAAAAGCAGTAGCCTCTTCTATGGGGAAGAGGCTACTACTTAATATTTATAGAAATAATAATATTTTATATATCTTTAAAACTAAAATACTTTCATTGGCATAAATTTCATAAGCTTTTTAGCTTTTTCTACAGTATAGTCTGTATCAGTTGATAAAATATCAACAAAAGGCTTTTTAAACCCTGCTTTTATACCGGTGTGAATAAAACCGTTTCTTTCATAAAATGAAAGTCTTTTTACTCTTTGCTCGTAGTTTTCACACTCCTTATCCTCCATTGTCTCAATAAATAAAGTTATAGGTTTATTAGGATATTTTTCAAATAAAATATTTAATAACTTTGAACCATACCCTTTTGAATGAATTTTATCATTTACTGCAATATAAAAAACGAACAAAGTATCTTTTGACTCTATGGTAAAAAGAATTCCTACAAATAAATCTTGATCATAATAAACATTAAAATCATAATTTTTTTTAAGAGTAAGTGCTCTAATTAGCCCCATAGGCATAAGCTCCTCTTTTGGAAAAACTCTTTTCATAAACTGACAAATTTCTTCGTAATTCTCTAATTTTTTTGATAATTTTTTTTCTATTAAATTCATTTTTTTTCCTCACTTAATAATTATAATGTTTTTTGTATTTTTTATAAAAATATAAAGATACAATTACTGCTAGAAATTCCGCTAATGGAACAGCTAACCATACCCCGTTTAAATGAAATATTTGAGGTAGTATTAGCAAAGACAACACTATAAAAACGAATGTCCTAAGCAGAGAAATAGTAGCTGAAATTTTTCCATTTGAAAGGGATGTAAACATAGCTGAGAAAAACAAGTTAAATCCCATAAACAAATATGCTGGTAAAAATAATAAAAGCCCATTTTTTGCCATTATAAAGGTTGAACTTTCTTTAGATATAAATATACTAATCCCTTGATTTGCAAAAATAAGAGTAAGGACTACTATCATAAGGGAAGCTATCCCAATTACTTTAAAACTTTGCATTATAATTTTATGTAAACCTTCCTTGTTACCCTCTCCATATTTATATGCGATAATTGGTGATACTCCTACAATATAACCGTTGTAAATAGCACTTTGGAACATTTGTATATATAGTATTGCACTAATCGCTGCCACTCCTGCATCTCCTACCATTATAAGAAGAATAAAATTAAACATTAACCCTGTAATAGAAGTTGCTAGAGAAGATACGAGTTCTGAAGAACCATTAAACATACTTTGACATAATGTTTTTATATTAAATTTAGGTTTAGCAAAATGTAGCGACCCTTTTTTAGTGAAAATAAAATATAAAAAACCAATTCCCCCTACAACCATATAACCAAGGCCTGTTGCAAGACCTGCCCCTGTGATACCAAGGTTCATTAAGTTAGGAGAAATAAAAATATAATCTAGTAAAATATTAGTTACTCCTCCTAAAACGCTTAAAATTAGACCAAAAACAGGATTACCTGCTGTAGCCATAAAACTTTGAGCAAAAACCATAAAAAGCAAAGGAATTATAAATCCTGATATACTAAGTAAATAATCTTTAGCGTATGCATATAAATTTCCCCTTGCCCCTAAGAGATTTAATATGGTGTCAGGAAATGCAAATAGTAAAAATGTAAATATAATACCAACACTAGCGCCGATTATATATATTACACTTAAAAACTCTCTACCTTCACTATCCCTACCCTCACCTAAAAGCTTAGCAATAACGGCATTGCCCCCTGTTGCAAACATAAGGCCAATCGCCATAAATATTCCAAAAATAGGAGCGATTAAGTTTAGTGCTGCAAGAGCTGTTTCCCCTACAAGGGAGGCAACAAATATTCCATCAATTATCATATATGCAGACATAAAAATGAAAGTTAGTATACTAGGAAATGTATATTTCATAAGGCTAGTCATGGTGAAATTTTTGCTAAGTGGATTATTCATTATCTACACCTTCATTTATACCCTCAGTCATAAGATGGGATAAATATTCTATCATTTCGCATAATATATCTACTTTTTCTTCTCCAAACTTTGATAAAATACCCTCTTCTAATAAAGTATCATACCCCTCACTGGTTTCATAATCTTTAGGACTGTTTGGATTTATACTAAGATAAAATATTCTTTTGTCTTTCTCGCTTTGAGTTCTTAAAATATATCCTTTTTTACAAAGCTGGTTTATTTTCTCTGTGACAGAAGGTCTAGTTATTTTTAACAAATCAGCAATTTGAGAAGATGTATATTTATTTGGATGAGCTTCGATAATATTTAAATATAATGTATCATGATAAGAAAGCTGAGTTTTTTTATCATGAGAATATAATCTCCTTAACTCATATAGGGCTGTATCATGAGTTATTTTATTAAGTGCTTTTATTAATTTTCCTTTCATATTTCCTCCATTCATTATTTTTTTTGATTATTTTAAACTAATTATATTTAACTAATTACTTTACGCTAACTATATTATATTAATTTTACATCTTTGTCAATATTTTTTTTTAATTATTTATAAAAAGCAAAAAAAACAGTAATAAGAGAATATCCTCCTCTTTTTACTGTTTTATTTAAACTTATATATTTTATAAATATTTTCCTACTGAGCTATTTTTATTATTTTTTATTTCAAAAGGCGTTCCAACAGCTATAACCTTACCCCCATTTATACCACCTTTTGGACCTAAGTCTATTATATAATCACTTCTAGAAATTACCTCAAGAGAGTGTTCAATAATTAATAAAGAATTATTTTTACTTACCAATTTTTTAAATAATAAAATTAGCTTATCAATATCATAAGGGTGTAACCCTGTTGTAGGTTCGTCAAACAAATATAGAATATGTCCCCTATTTGGCTTTGACAACTCTTTTGATAGTTTTAATCTTTGACACTCTCCCCCTGATAGTGTGGTTGTTGCCTGACCAAGTTTCAAATATCCAAGACCAACTTCTTTTATAGTAATTAATCTATTTTTTATTTCTTCTACATCTATAAATGAAATTAAATCATCAACTGTTGTATCTAAAATATCTGAAATGCTCCTGTTTTTGTATTTAATATTTAAAATTTCTTTTTTAAATCTTTTTCCTCTACAAACAGGACACATTACCTCTATGTCGTCTAAAAACTGCATATCAAGGGATATCACTCCAAGACCTCCACATTTTTCACACCTTCCACCTTTAACATTAAAAGAAAAATCTGAAGGTTTTAATTTTTCCTTTTTAGACTGAGGCAGAGAGGAAAATAAATCTCTTACAGAGGTGTATACATCTGTATAAGTAGCAACATTACTTCTACTCATCCTTCCTATAGGCTTTTGGTCTATAACAACTATATTTTTTACTTTTTCAAGGCATGTTATTTTTTCCACCTTAGTATTTTTGCCCTTGTAATATTTTTCTAAAACTTCAAACAACAATGAGGATTTTCCGCTTCCAGAAACTCCCGTTAAAGTAACCATCATATTTAAAGGAATTTTAACATCAATATTTTTTAAATTATGTTCACTAGCGCCAATTATCTCAATAAAATCATTTATAGAGAAGTTTGTTTTAAATATTTCCTCTTTTTCTTTCTTTAAATAATTATTTGTTAAGCTTTCTTTTAAAACTCTAAGACTGTCTGGTTTTCCCTGTGCCACTAACTCCCCACCCTTTGAACCGGCAAAAGGCCCAAAATCTAAAACATAATCACATTTTTTTACAAAGTCCATATCATGCTCAATTATAATAATTGTATTACCTAAATCTCTAAGTTTTATAAGGGAAGTAAGTAATAGTTCGCTATCACATGGATGTAGTCCTGTTGTTGGTTCATCTAATATATAAACTACCCCTGTTAATCCACTTTCCATTATATTTGTAAGTTTTAATCTTTGAGATTCTCCTCCTGACAAACTCATAATACTTCTACTTATCGACAAATAATGTAGCCCTATGTTTATAATCCCTTGACATTTTTTCTTTATATCATTAATAACAACTTGTGCAACTATTTTACCCTCATCTAAAAGGGATCTTTCCACATTTTCTACATACATCAGTAATTCCTCAAAGGTATAGTTACTTATCTCAACTAAAGTTTTTTCAAAAAGCGTTGTAGTCCTTCCAACAAAACCCAACCTGCTGCCCCCACATTCATCACAGCATTTATCAATAATAGCACTTGCCACGACTTGATTTGCTACCTTCTTTGTCCTTGATTCAATTGCTTTTTTGTTAACATATGTTTTAAGCCCTTCAACATAACCATCCATAACCCTTTTTGGTTTTTTTATATTTGGATATAATTTAATAAATTCTTCACTGTCAACACCCTCTAATAAAACCAATTTTTCTATTTCACTATAGTCTTTTATGGGCTTTGATGAGTCAAATTTAAACCCGTAATGCTTACCACAATTTTCGTATACCTGAGCATAGTGCTGCCAAAATACTTCATTTGTCCATATCTTTATTGCTCCTTGGGTTATGCTTAAATTTTCATCAATTATTTTTGTGAAATCTATTTCCTTTAAAACTCCAACACCACTACATTTTTTACAGGCTCCCTCTGGTTTATTAAAAGAGAAATCTGCCATTTTTATAGGCTTTAACTCCCTTTTACAGCTGCAGCATTTTAATATTTCCTCACTAAAATGATTGTCATTGTCAAAACTTAAAGGTTGAAGTGCGCTGCAATAGGGGCATTTTCTTTTTCCAAGTTTAGCAAATAACAAGCGTAAATATGTTAGTATTTCAGTATATGTTCCAACAGTACTTTTAGGGTTATTTGACAGTATTCTTTGCTTAATTGCAATTGAGGGAGACAGACCAATAATATTGTCAACATCTGCCTTGTTTAAACCGTCAGTCACAAGTCCCATTGATTCCATGTACTGCCTTTGGCATTCCCTTTGTAAAATTTCTATAGCTAAACTTGACTTACCACTTCCAGAAACCCCAGTTAGTGCCACTATCTTATATTTAGGTATTTGTATATCTATATTTTTTAAATTATTTTCCCTTGCTCCTATAATTTTTATAACATTTGTATCCACTTCTCATATCCCCTTTTCTTTAAACTTTCTTTTATCTCTTGTTTTATAATAAAACCCTACCTAGTTACATAAAAAAATAGATATAATATTTTATCTTTATTTATATTATATCATAGCTATAAATACTTTTTTAGCTCTTTTTATTGTCTTTAATATTAATATACTTTTCTTTTTTACGAATTATTATTTTTTTTTAAATTTTTCTTAAATAATACTATACTAATTACCACTTAAAGTGTATAATGTTCATACAGATATTACAGTATTCGACATTATTATCTTTTTACAACTGGTAGAATTATAATAGTTATTAAAAAGGAAGGTTTTCCATGAATTACCTAGAATACGAAAAATTATTACAAAGTATATCAAAGGCCCCAAAATATTGTAAGGAGGTTGTTGATTCTTGCAATAAATATATCTGCCCAGGGGAAGATAATATTGTAAATGTTGATTCTAAAAAAATAATTGATAGTATTATTTACAAAACAACTTATTTAGAAAAAGAAATATTATTTTTAGATTTTAAAGACTTTAAACATGGAAACCTGATTTTAGATGATTTAACTAGCCTAGAAGCTATTTTTAATAAAATAAAAAACATTTTAAATATAGATAAAAACATATTAATACATATTGAAGGACATATAACAAAATATAAATATTTTCTTGAAGAAAAGATTTATGGAAAGAAAATCACAGAAAATAAAAATGAACTTTTAGATAATAACTTAAACTTAGAAAACCTATTTACATTTTCAAAAGATGATTTTGAATATATAACTGAGAACGACCATTTTTCAAGATATAGAAATAATACTCCTACATTAAATGAGAATTATGTTCGAGTTAATGTAATAAAAGAGGCTTTATATTTAATGCCAACAGATAGTATTGCAAAAATCACTTCCCTGTGTGATATATGCAATGTAGATTTAGCTTCTTATAACGAAATTATTGTCAACTTACACAGTAACAACTTTTTCTTAATAAAAGATAGTAATATACTAAGCATTACTCTAGATATTGACCCAATTAATAAAAAAGATAAAATATTAGTTTTAGAAAATAATATAAAGGAATATGAACTTCCTGTACTAAGGACTACTAACTGCATGGAGTTAAGCACTGCATATATTCAGATTAGCTCTAATGTGTCTAGTGAAGATAGATGTATAAATGAAGAGCTAATTAATAGATATTATTTACATGAAAAGTTAAACACTATATATCAAAGTAGTGAATTAAAAGAAATTGTTTATCAGTATACAACTGAAAAATCTATATCTTCCTCTTTTACAAAGGAGAGAATAAGTGATTTGATTTGTAACATTTTTACAGCTAGCTCAATACCCCTACACCCTGAAAAGCTAAATGATATTATGAGTACTATATTTTATAAAATTTTAGTATACAACCAAGATTTTAATAATATTAAAAAAGAGAATTAAATATTTAATTCTCTTTTTCTTTTTCCTCTATTAAAGATAATAATTTTTCTCTAGCATCATTTAATGTTCCTACTTCATGAATTAAGCCAATCTCAACAGCTTGTTTTCCTATTAAAACAGAGCCTACATCATTTACAAGCTCATCAGTATTAAGCATTACATTATTAAACTTTTCTAGCTCAACACTAGAATGATTAACTACAAAATCCACAATTCTCTCTTGCATCTTTTGAAAATATATAAAACTTTGCAAAACCCCTATAACAAGACCATTTGTTCTTATAGGGTGTATCATCATTGTAGCACTTGGAACAATAAAAGAATAATCTCCACACACAGCTAAAGGAACACCTATACTATGGCTGCCCCCTAAAACTAAAGTAACGCAAGGTTTTGTCATTCCTGAAATAAGCTCTGCTATAGCTAAGCCTGCTTCAACATCCCCTCCCATTGTGTTTAAAATAAGCAATAATCCTTTAATATTATCATCTTCTTCAATATCCATAATCATAGGAATTAAATGTTCATATTTTGTAGACTTTCTTGGAGGGGTCGCCTCAATATGTCCTTCAATTTCTCCTATAATAATAATAGTTTGAATACCACTAGAATAATTTTTTCCTGATACCCCTACTTCCTTAATAGAATCTAGCTTTTCTTCTTTGCTAACTTCTTCGCTACTAACTTCATCATCTTCCACTAGATTTTTGTGCTCACTTCCCCTATTATATAAAACTTCCTCTTTACTATCAATTTCAATTCTTTTCATAATAT
Organism: uncultured Lachnospiraceae bacterium; assembly: GCA_964368185.1. GTDB lineage: Bacteria > Bacillota > Clostridia > Eubacteriales > Anaerofustaceae > CAYJAA01. The sequence continues at coordinate 9,666 of CAYJAA010000034.1, forward strand.
CTCCTAAAAAAAATAAGAATAAATTCACTTATCCTTATTTTTATCTATAATATTATTTTTATACAACAAAGAGATTATTTAAGTAAAGAAGTATGTAAAACGTTCACAGCTTTTTTTCCATCTTCTTCTTTAACTAAAACAGAAACTGTATTTGAAGAATCACTTGATTGATACACAAATATGTTATTAGAATATAACACAGAAATTATTTTTGCAACAATTCCTGGAACTCCATTCATTCTTCCCATAACTGTTATTTTAGAAAAGTTATCTGTTATATTATAATCTAAATTTAGCTTGTCCATAATTTTTTCAACTAAATGGCTTTTATCTGACATAATAATAAAAGTTTTTCTATCTGGGAAAATATTAATCATATCAATAGAAATTTCTTTTCTTGCAAGTTCTTTAAATAAAATATCTTCCTTTTCAATGTCTGTATATTTAATATCCACTTGTGAACAGCCATTAATTTGGGTTACAGCGCTAAATGTTTTTCTTACAGAAATATCATAACTTGTCTCTTCAATTAATGTCCCACCATAATTTCTACCTTTTGTAGTATTTAAAATAGCAATTGGAACATCTGCTTTCATAGCAAATTCAACAGCTCTTGGGTGAATTACCTTCGCCCCATATTCAGCTAGTTGAAATACTTCATCATAATCTATTTTTTCTATTAACTCAGCAGAGTCTACAACCCTAGGATCAGCCGTCATAACCCCGTCCACATCTGTATAAATTTCTACAAGCTCAGCATTTAAAGCTCCCCCAAGGGCGGTAGCTGTAATGTCACTTCCCCCTCTTCCAAGGGTTAAAACCTGTCCGTCTTGGCTCATTCCTTGAAATCCTGCAACAATAGGGATAATATCTTGTTTTATAAGCTGTAAAAGTTTCGTTGTTTCTATATCGATAATTTTCCCATTTCCAAAGTTTTCATTTGTAATAATCCCTGCTTGTCCACCTGTGATAGCTCTTGTATTAAGACCTTCATTTCTCATCTCTTCACTTACTACAACAGTAGTAATAATTTCCCCACAACTAGCAAGTAAGTCTTTATTTCTAAGACTGGCCTTTTTTAAATCAGGAATTAAAGACAGTAATGTATCTGTCGCATAAGGCTGGGGATTTCTTCCCATGGCTGACACAACAATAACAGGCTTAAGCCCTTTATCTATTGCATCAAAGGCATTTCTTATAATCATTTGTCTTGTTTCTTTTGTATTTACACTGGTACCACCATATTTTTGAACAATTATTCTCACTTCTTTTACTCTCCCTGCATTATATATTAACCATTATTGTATCCATTCCTATTTTTACAATTGCTTCCCATGGAATTTCGATGTAGTCTGAGTCTGAGGGGAAGAACATTTTAAATTTTCTTTTTGGAATTAACAATGAAATTATTTTACCTTCTTTTTCATCAATTTTCAAGTCACAATAACCTAAAATTCCTAATTTTTCACCATTATTTATATTTATAATCACTCTATCTTTTAAACTTGACATTTCCATAATATTCACCTCGGTAATATATATGGATAAATTATAAAAAATATTATAAATATATAAATTTAAAACATAAAAAACGCTCTTTTTATGAGCGTTTTTATTATATGCCACTATGACCAAATCCACCTTTACCTCTATGGGTATCTTCTAAACTGTCACAAGGTGCAAAGTCAGCTTTTACATACTCGCACATAACCATTTGAGCAATTTTCATTCCCCTACTTACACTGAAATCTTTTTTTGAAAGGTTTGTCATGATTATTTTGATTTCCCCCCTATAATCAGAGTCGATTGTTCCAACTCCATTAACAAGGCAAAGACCATGTTTTAAGGCTAGCCCGCTTCTAGCTCTGATTTGACCTTCATATCCAAGGGGAATTTCCATATATATTCCTGTTGGAATAAGAGAAATTTCCCCATTTTTAAGGATAATATCTTCCTCATTATTTGAATATAAATCAAATCCTGCACTATTTTTTGTAGCGTATTTAGGTGTAGGGTTATTACTTTTATTGATTATTTTAATGATAATTTCTTTCATTAACTTTTACTCTTTATCTTTTTTATTTATCTTCTCTTTCTGCTTTTGGAAGTAGCTCTTTTCTTGAAAGATTAATTCTTCCTTGAGAGTCAATTTCCATGACTTTAACCATGATTTCATCTCCAACAGAAACAATGTCCTCAACTTTATTTACTCTTTCATGAGCAAGTTTTGAAATATGAACAAGACCATCTTTCCCTGGAAGTACTTCTACAAAAGCACCAAAGTCCATGATTTTTATAACTTTTCCAAGATAAGTCTGTCCAACTTCTACATCTCTAATAATGTTATAAATCATTTCTCTGGCTTTCATACCGCTTTCCCTATCCACACTACCAATATAAGTTTTTCCATCTTCTTCAATATCAATTTTAACACCAGTTTCATCAATGATTTTATTAATCATTTTTCCACCAGGTCCAATTACTTCTCTTATTTTGTCTACTGGAACATCAATTGTAATGATTCTAGGAGCGTATTTACAAACTTCTTCTCTAGGAGCTTCAATTGCTACACTCATTTTATCAAGAATGTGAAGTCTACCTACTTTTGCTTTTTCTAGAGCAGTAGTTAAAATATCTTCATCAATTCCTTTGATTTTAATATCCATTTGAATTGCTGTAATACCTTC
>CAYJAA010000035.1:0-8019 GCA_964368185.1 uncultured Lachnospiraceae bacterium
AAAGCAATAGTAAAAGAAATCAATGCCACTTGTCCAAAATGTGGAGAGGGGATTATTGAAAGGAAATCTAAAAAGGGAAGAATATTTTTTGGTTGTAAGGGTTATCCTGAATGCGACTTTGTTTCTTGGAATAAACCTACAAAGGAAAAATGCCCTGATTGTGGAAAAGTTTTATTTGAAAAGGGTAGTGGAAGTAAGAAAACAATTTTTTGTGAAGATAAAGAATGTGGATATAAAAAGAAATAAAAATATAAAAAAAAGATGTCATAATTATGACATCTTTTTTATATTAAGGCTGAAAATCTATTTCCTATTACAGGATTTTCTATTTTGTCTGTAAATAGTATAGTGCAGCTATTTTTTGTAAAATTGCAAGGGTTAAAATCAAATTTATAAATAGATATTTTTTTATAAATTTCTTTTGGAGTGATATTTCCAAAGTCTTTTAAATATTGATTTTTAAAGGTCTCTTCTTTAATTAAGGAAAATACATCTTCTTTATTTAAGGTTTTAACTTTAAACTTGTTTAAAATTACCCCAGATAAATTTCTTTTATAAAGAAGAATATAATCATATAATAAAATATCATTTACTATATCTTCATCATATTCTGATTTTAGAAAGTCAAACAAATGTATATATAAATTATCCTTTGACACATTAATAATATCTATATTATTAGAGGCTAAAAACTTACAAAATTTTTCATAAAAGTCAAAAGGTTCTTTTTCTTTTTCAGTAAAATATTCTAAGGTATTTTTAAAAGTCCCACTATTATAATATTTATCCACAAGGTCTTCAATGTCTTTTAAAAATAGTAACTTTTCATAAGAAATCCATTTAGTTTTAATAACTTCATAAGGTGGGAAAGAGTTATATTCTATATTATATCTTTCTATATTTTCATAAAGATAAGTCCCTTTTAAAACTTTTAAAAACCCAAGCTGTAACATATGTGGGTTTAGCTTATATACAAAGTTAAATCCACTTTTAAAAGAGCTTAAATCTTCAAAGGGAAGACCTGCGATTAAATCTAGGTGAATGTGAGCTTTGTTATCTTGTGATAACTTTTTACAATAATATTCAATTTTTTCTAAGTTATTTTTCCTATTTATTTCCTTTAATGTGTTTGGATTTATACTTTGAATTCCAATTTCAAACTGGAAAATGTCTTTAGTTTCATTAATTATATTAATGAATTCATCATCTAATAAGTCAGCACATATCTCAAAATGAAATTTTGTAGATATATTGTGTTTTATGATAAATTTTAAAATTTTCTTTCCTCTATTTATATCACTATTAAAAGTTCTATCAATAAATTTTACTAATTTGACTTTATTTTCAATAAAAAATAATATTTCCTTTTCTACTTTTTCTAAGTCCCTAAAACGAAGACTTTTATTAATACAAGAAATACAATAGCTACAGGCAAAAGGACACCCTCTACTGCTTTCATAATAAATTATTTTATCTTTAAATACTTTCATATCAATATTTTCATATGGGAATATCAAATTATTAAAATCAACGCTATTATATTTTATAGAGAAGTTTTTTGCACTTTTTGTAAACACATTTAAAATATCACCATTTATATTATTATTAAAATTATCTAAAAAGGTTTTAATTGTTTCTTCCCCTTCATCAGCTATAATGTAATCAATAAAAGGGTATTTTAAATATTCTAAAGGGGTATATGAAACTTCGCTACCTCCTAAAACAATTTTTGCATTTGTAATTTTTTTAAGGCTTGAAGACAGCTTTAAAATATATTCAATGTTCCATATATAGCATGAAAAGAAATAAATATCAGACTTTTCATTATAGAGTTGTTTTAAAATAACATCTAGGTGCATATTAATATTAAATTCTTTCACACAGGCTCTAACACCTTTAGGGATAGAGTTATTTATAAAGTAATAAAGGGCTAAGTTTGTGTGAGTGTATGAGGAATTTAAGGCAATAAAAGATACCTTCATAGTTTTTTACTTCTCCTATTAATATTTATTTATAGGAAAAGCTGTGGTAAAATTGCCACAGCTTTTACTAAAGTTTATTATACATTAAATCTAAAGTATATAACGTCTCCGTCTTCTACAATATATTCTTTTCCTTCAATTCTTGTGTATCCAAGCTCTTTTGCTTTTGAGTCACTTCCTGCCTCAACTAATTTTTCAAATTTAGTTACCTCAGCTCTGATAAATCCTCTTTCAATATCTGAATGGATTTTCCCAGCAGCAGTAGGGGCCTTAGAACCTCTTTTCACTTGCCAAGCTCTACACTCTTGTTTTCCAGCTGTTATAAAAGTAATAAGGTCTAACATTTTAAATCCTGCTTTTATAACTTTATCAAGTCCAGACTCTTCAAGACCTAAGTCTTCTAAAAACATTGCTTTTTCTTCATCTTCTAATTGAGCAAGTTCAGCTTCAAGTTTTGCACATATTTTGAATACTTGTATATTTGGGTTTACTTCATTTAAATATCCTTTTAAGCTTTTAACATATTCATTGTCAATATCAAGCTCATCTTCTCCTACATTCGCAGCATATATAATAGGTTTTGTTGTAAGAAAATCTTGAGATATTAAAAATTCTTTTTCACCCTCATTAAAATCATCAAGGTTAATGAATTTTTCTTCTAGTAAGTATTCTTTGGCTTTATTTAAAGTATCATACTGAAACTTTTCATCTTTTTTACCATGTTTTGCAATCTTTTCTACTGCTTTTATTCTCTTTTCTATTAAATCCATATCAGAAAAAATTAGCTCATAATTTATTGTTTGAGCGTCCCTTATTGGATCAACTCCTCCATCAACATGGGTGATATTATCATCATTGAAACATCTTACAACTTGTAGTATTGCATTTACATTTCTTATATGAGATAAAAACTGGTTTCCAAGACCCTCTCCCTTTCCAGCATTCTTCACAAGTCCTGCTATATCTACAAATTCAACAGTAGCAGGGATTTTTTTTAGGGTTGTATATAAATTTGCTAGCTTATCTATTCTTTCATCAGGAACGATAACAACTCCTATATTTGGATCTATTGTACAAAATGGATAATTTTCTGCTCCTGCATTTGATTTTGTTAGTGCGTTAAATAATGTGCTTTTACCTACATTTGGTAAGCCTACTAATCCTATTTTCAAAATTATACTCCTTAAAATAAATAATACTAAGAAATTATACACTAAAAAAAAAATTTAGTAAATAAAATTCATAAATATAAACACATACTTTCATTTTTTCCCTACTTAGAATATATTTTACTACCAAACATATACATTAATAAAGACTTAAGGGGGAAGGAAAATTTATGGATATAAAGCTAAAAAAATCAAAGGATAATTATATATTAAACCAAATAAAGGAATGTAGCTTTTTATCCGTTCAACACTCTAAAATGATTTTAAGAATTATGGAACTTTTGAATTTAAAGGTAACTAGTAAAGATGTTTTAAAAAACAAAGGAATTGTTAAAAAGTATATTGACTTAAAAGAAAAAGTTTCTAGCTTTGGTAATTATTATGATGGGTTTGTGGGGGAGTGTATGTATGATTTTAATAATATAACAATTGAATTTATAAATTATGCTAATGATTTAGCTTATAATTATGATTACTGTGAAATATCTTCTTTTTTACAACATATAGTATTTGAAGAAAAAAGATATTTAGAGCTTATGTATTCATATGAATATATTGATATAAATCTAAAGAAGCTATAAAAAATTTAAATATATTTAAAAATAAAAGTAGTTTATATAATATATACTACTTTTTTCTTGTAGTTTATATTTTATTTATGTAGTTAAAAAAGATTATATTTTTATTAAAAATTCTACATAAAAATTAATTTTCCAATTTTTGTGATATAATCAAAGCTGCTTAGATAGAAAAATTGAGATTTAATTGAGTTTTGGGTAGTATGTTATGCTTAAATGTTAAAAGGAGTTATAAAATGATAAGTATATTAGTAGTGGAAGATGACAGAGAACTATCTGAACTATTTTGTACATTTTTAAGTGATAATGACTATAATACATACACAGCATACGATGGGCTACAGGCCTTTTCAGTTCTTGAAGATAATCATATTGATTTAATTATAACAGATGTTATGATGCCAAATATGGATGGGTTTGAGATGACAAAATTTTTACACGACACAAATCAAACTATTCCTGTTTTGATGATAACTGCTAAAGATAGTATTCTTGATAAAAAAGAGGGTTTTCTCTCAGGGGCAGATGATTATATGGTTAAGCCAATCAATATGAATGAAATGATATGGAGAGTTGAAGCACTCCTTAGAAGAAGTCAAATCGTAAATCTTAATAAAACAAAAATAGGGGATAGTGAATTTAATCGTGATAATTTAACAGTTACTTTTAATAATAAAAGTGTAGAACTCGTTCAAAAAGAGTTTATGTTGTTATTTAAGCTAGCTTGTTCTCCTAATAAAATTTTTACTCGTATCCAGATTATGAATGAAATATGGGGGATTGATACTACATCAAGTTCCCACACATTAGATGTTCATATTAGTCGCTTAAGGGAAAAGTTTAAAGATAATCCTGACTTTGAAATTGTTACACTAAGGGGTTTAGGATATAAATTGGTGAGTAAGAAAAATGAATAAAAAAACTTTTAAAACAGCACTTATTTTTTCTACAATAGTGTTTATCACTATTAATATAGCCACTTTCTTTGCTCTTTTAGTAGGGAGTGCTTTTTATCACTTGGGGATTATTCCAGAGCAAATTGTTAATCATAGAAACCCTATGCTACTAACAGTAGCTTTAGCTGGAATGAGTCTTTTTATAGGAACAGCTTTTTCAAAATTTGTATTTAAGAGAATGTTTTCAATAATTTTTGACATTAATAATGCTACGAAGTTAATTGCTGAGGGAAATTATGATATAAAAATCAAAGAAAATAGTTCAGCTAAGGAATTTAATGAAATCGCTCATAATTTTAACGAGATGTCAAAGCAGTTAGCTGCTACAGAAATTTTAAGGAAAGATTTTATTGAAAATGTATCTCATGAGTTTAAAACCCCTCTTACTGCAATACAAGGATATGCAACAATACTTCAAAGTAAAAATTTATCCCAGGAAAAACAAATGCAGTATGTAGAAAAAATTATTTTTAACACCCAGCGTCTTAATAGACTCTCAGGGAATATATTATTACTTTCAAGGGTTGAAAACCAAGAAACAGGAATAGAGAAAAAATTATTTTGCTTAGATGAACAAATAAGGGAATGTATTTTAATTTTTGAAAATGAATGGTCAAATAAAGATATAAACTTAAATATAGAGTTATGGGATCTTGAAATTTCAGGAAATAAAGAACTTTTAGCTCTGGTTTGGGAAAATATTATAGGTAATGCAATTAAATTCACAAATGAAAAAGGTAGTATTGAAATTAAGCTTACAAAAGAAGAAGGCTTTGCAAAAATTTCTATTGGGGATAATGGAATAGGGATGAGTGAAGAAGTAAGAAAGCGAGTTTTTGAAAAATTCTATCAAGGAGACACTTCTCGTGTTACAAGGGGAAATGGCTTAGGACTTGCTTTAGTAAAAAAAATTGTGGATTTACATTTTGGAGAAATAAATGTTAGTAGTACTTTAGAAAAAGGAAGTGTATTTTATATAAAATTACCTTTATAATAATAAATTTGAGGTTATGTTTAACTTAGCTTGAGAATGAGTTTAGAAAAGAGTCTTAAAATATAGATATAATAAAAAATAGGAGATTTAAGAAATGTTACAAATTAAAAATATTAAGAAAGCTTATACGGTTGGAGAACTTACACAACATGCTTTAAATGATGTTAGTGTATCTTTTCGTGATAATGAATTTGTTTCAATACTAGGACCAAGTGGATCAGGAAAAACAACCCTTCTGAACATTATTGGTGGATTAGATAGTTATGATAGTGGAGATTTAATTATTGAAGGAATATCCACAAAAGACTATAAAGATAGAGACTGGGATGCATATAGAAATGACGCAATTGGTTTTGTGTTTCAAAGCTATAACCTTATCCCACATCAAAGTGTTCTTGGCAATGTAGAGCTAGCCCTAACAATTGGGGGAGTTTCTAAAGCTGAGCGTAGAGAAAGAGCAGTGGATGCCCTTACAAAAGTAGGCTTAAAAGATCATATTAAGAAAAAGCCTAACCAGTTATCTGGTGGGCAGATGCAAAGAGTTGCAATAGCTAGAGCTTTAGTAAATAATCCAGCTATTTTACTTGCTGACGAACCAACTGGAGCTTTAGACACTCAAACAAGTGTGCAAATAATGGAGCTTTTAAAGGAAGTTGCAAAGGATAGACTTGTTGTTATGGTAACTCATAATCCTGAGCTTGCTAATGAGTATTCATCTAGGATTGTAAAGCTTAAAGATGGTGTAATTGAAAGTGATAGTAATCCTTTTACAGGAAATGAGGAAGAAAAAGAGCCTAGCTTAAATATTAAAAAAACAAAAATGTCTTGGCTTACATCAATGTCACTAAGTTTAAAAAATTTATCTACAAAGAAAAGAAGAACACTTTTAACCGCTTTTGCTGGTTCAATAGGTATTATTGGTATTTCCCTTGTTTTATCTTTATCAACAGGAGTAAATCAATATATAGCAGACCTTCAAAATGAAACTATGGCATCATATCCTCTTACAATTAGTGCTGAATCTATGAACTTACCAGGAAGTACTATGATGGGGATAGCTAGTGAAGAAAAAGAAACAGATAGAACAGCAGTGTATTCAGATTATAGGAACTTAGAGATATCAAGTAGTATGTCTAGTGAAAATAATTTAACTAAGTTTAAAACATATCTTGATGATCCAAGTAGTGAAATAAATCAATATTTATATGAAGATAGTATTGAATATTTATATAACATTAATTTTTCTGTATATTCCTATGATAGTGATGAAAATCTTGTAAATACAGATAGTGATCCAGAGGAGCTTACAAACTCTAATAGTGCTATGAGTCCAATGATGGGTAGTAATCCTCTTGAAATGATGTATGGAGGTTCTGGAACAACAAATGCAAGTAACTTTTCTCAAATTAGGTCGGATTCTGATAATATCGTAAGTAGTGTAATTACAGATAATTACAATCTCGCTCATGGGAAATGGCCTGAAGAATATAATGAAGTTGTGTTATTTTTAAATGAAGATAATACTTTATCTATAGAAACTCTTTATCAATTAGGTCTTGTTACAGATAGTGAGTATGTAGATATTTCACAAGATATAGAGGATGATAAAGAAGTAGAAGATATTGTGCTAGATTATGAAGGAATAATATCTCATAGTTTCTATATGATTACAGCTAGTGAGCGTTTTGAAGAGGGTTATAATGGAATGTATTCTTATTTATCAGATGAGTATTATGAAGATAATGAAGATGATGTAAAAGAGGCTACAAAGCTTAACATCGTAGGGATAGCTTATTTAAACACAGATGATAGTGAAGAGTTAGTATCAACACCAATAGGGTATACTTCTCTACTTACAGATTATGTTGTAAAACTTTCTAATGAAAGCCCAGTTGTAAAGGCACAAAAAGATGATCCTGAGACAAATATTTTAATAGGAAGAACATTTGAATCCACTTCAGATACTCCAGGGATGCCAAATTATGAGGATAATATGGCTGCATTTGGTCAAGTAAACTATAATACTCCTAGCACTATTAATATATATACAGACAGTTTTGAAGCAAAAGACGGAGTTTCTTTAGCAATTGAAAATTATAACAAAGGTGTAGAGGAAGAAGATCAAATTATTTATACAGATTATATAGAAGTTTTAATATCTTCAATGACTTCAATGATAGATGTTATCTCTTATGTACTAATTGCTTTTGTATCTGTATCTTTAATCGTTTCTTGTATTATGATAGGAATTATTACTCATATTTCTGTAATGGAGAGAACAAAAGAAATTGGTGTTTTAAGAGCTTTAGGAGCATCTAAGTTTAATATATCTCAAGTATT
>CAYJAA010000035.1:8029-12291 GCA_964368185.1 uncultured Lachnospiraceae bacterium
AGACTATCATTATTGGTTTTTGCTCAGGATTAATTGGGATTATTGTAACATTAATTGTCAATATACCAATCACAGCTATTATACAAAACCTTCTTGATGGTGCAGATGTAGCAGTAAATCTACCTTTATCAAATGCAGTTGTATTAATTATACTTAGTGTAATTATTACTGTAATTGGTGGGTTAATACCAGCTAAAGCAGCAGCAAAGAAAGATCCTGTAATTGCTCTTAGAACAGAGTAAAATAAAAAAATATTAGATATTTAGATATTATATATATCTATAAAACAAAAAATGCCCTTTTATTTTCCTAGTAGGAAAAAAGGGCATTTTTTAAGTAGTGAATATTAAAAGGGTAGGTTTTAGTATATTTAAAATATTTCAATTTCTGTTAAGTATTTAAAATATAGCCTTAAATTTTTGGTTGTTTTTTCAGTTTGTGTAAGGGTTTTAATTTCTTTTGTATAAACTGTTTTATCATCATCTTTAATGGTAAGGGTAGAGGGGTTTTCACTATTATTTGAGGTAATATTAAAGGGGTGTGAAAACTCTATTTTTAAATTATTATTTTGCTTTGTAATATTTGTAGGGTAGTATATATCTTCATCACAAAGTAGCTTTACTATCTCACCACTTCCATTAGAGTATGTTTTTATATATTGTCCTTTCTCAACTATTTTTTCCATTTCAAAGTTATTAAATCCATAATCTAAAAGACTTTTACTCTCACCATAAATATCCCCACTATTTAAAACAACGCCAATAAGCTGCATCCCATCTTGATTTGCAGCACTTACAAAACATTTTCCAGCATTATTAGTAAAACCGGTTTTTATTCCATTAGCCCCTTCGTAAGAGTTTAAAAGCTGATTTTTATTATAGATAATTCGTTCATCAACATTATTTTCATAAGGCATAGATTTCATAGGAGCATTAATAATTTTAACAAAAGTATCATTTTTCATAGCATAACTTGCTATAATAGCAAGATCATAAGCAGTTGTGTAGTGCTTATCATTTGGAAGACCGTGAGGGGTTTCGAAATTCGTATTATTACATCCCAGCTCCTTTGCCTTATCATTCATCATTTTTATAAAGTTTTCTTCACTACCTCCAATATGAATAGCAATAGCAACAGCCGCATCATTTCCTGAAACCAACATAAGCCCGTGTAATAAATCCTCAAGGGTTAATTTTTCATTTTCTCTAAGGTATAAACTACTACCTTCTACTCCAGCAGATTCATTTGTGATATTAACAATACTATCTAAGTTACCATGTTCAATTCCTAAGATAGCAGTCATTATTTTTGTTGTAGAGGCCATATGACGCTCTTCATAAGGATTTTTTTCATATAATATAGTATTTGTAGAGGCTTCAATTAATATAGCAGATGTACTATTTATATTAAGCCCTAAAACTTTATTAGGGTAGGTAATATTTATAAGTAAACACAAAAATAATACTAAAATAATTTTTTTCATACTTCACCTCTATAATTTTTATGTTGACACTTATAAATATATGAAAGATATTTTATTTAAAGACTAAGGTAGGTTTTCTTTTTTGCTGAAAAAAGAGGAGAAAGAATAAAGGATAAGACTAATAAAAAAAACCATCACTGTCTGAATTGATAGTGATAGTTTTACTTTTAAGTATCCTAATGCTTCTTTATTAAGACTTGGTTTTTTCGTATAACTCCTTCATTTTATCACAATTATAAGGGTCATTTTCATCACCATATTTTTCAACATTATCATAATACCATATTTTATACTTAGAAAGTTCTAAATGTTCATTTAGTTTTTTTATTTGATTTTCAATATGTTTTTTTTGTAAAATAAAAATTTCTTTTCTTTCTTTTACACTATCTTTTCCTTCACGGCATAAAAAAATATACTTTTTAATATCTTTTATAGACATATTAGTTTCTCTTAAACAGATTATTATTTTTAGTGTTTCAAGTTCCATATCAGAAAACTCTCTAAGTCCATTTTTTTTACGAGGTATATTTATGATACCTTCCTTTTCATAATATCTAAGAGTATGAGGTGTTAGCCCAGTTAATTTAGCAACTTTACCTATTGAATATCCCATAATATAACCTCCATAATAAAATATAGTGAATATTTTTTAAACTAATAAAAACTCCTTGACTTAGAGCTTACTCTAAATGTTATCATATATGAGTAAATAAATCAAATATTAATTTAAGGAGAAGGAAATAATGAATTTTAATTACTATATTCCTACAAAAATACACTTTGGGGCAGGCTCATTAAAAGAACTTGCAACTGCAAAGTTACCAAAAGGGAAAGCGTTGATTGTAACTGGTGGAACATCAACTACAAAACTTGGATTTGTTGATAGAGTAAAAAAACTGCTTTTAGAAAATGGAAATGAGTCTATAGTATACAGCAATATTACACCTAATCCAAATTTATCTGAGGTTATGGAGGCTGCTTCTATTGCTAAAGAAAATGGGTGTACTTTCATAGTTGGGCTAGGAGGAGGCTCTTCACTAGACGCTGCAAAAGCTATCGCTATAATGTGTACAAATTCAGGTGATTTTTGGGATTATGTAAATGGGGGAACTGGAAAGGGAAAAGCCCTTGAGGCGGCTCCACTACCTATGGTAGCTATTACAACAACTGCAGGAACAGGAACAGAAGCTGATCCATGGATGGTAATTACAAATGGAAAAGAAAAAATTGGATATGGGGACTTCGACCTTACTTACCCTGAAATTTCTATTGTTGACCCTGAACTTATGGTATCTGTACCTGCACACCTTACAGCATATCAAGGTTTTGATGCTTTATTTCATTCTTTAGAAGGATATATAGCAAATATCGCAAGCCCTATGAGTGATATGTTTGCTCTTGAGTCTATAAGACTACTTGGAAAATATTTACCAGTAGCCGTAAAAGAGCCAAATAATATAGAGGCAAGGGGATATGTAGCTTTAGCAAATACCCTAGCTGGTTTTGTTGAGAGTCTTTCTTCTTGTACTTCAGAGCATTCCATTGAACATGCCTTATCAGGTTTTCATCACGAACTTCCTCACGGAGCTGGACTTATTATGATATCAAAAGCATACTTTAACTTTTTTAAAGATGTTTGCCCAGAAAGAACTTCTGTTATGGCTTATACCTTAGGTAATAAAAAGGGGGATATTGTATCAGCTCTTGAAGAGTTAAAAATTGCTTGTAATGTTGCTGATTTAAAAATGAGTGATTTTGGTATTAAAGAAGAACTATTCTTAGAGTATGCAAAGCATGCTTTTAGTGATATGGGTGGATTGTTTGCCCTTGATAGAAAAGAGCTTACAATAGATGATGTAGTAGAAATGCTAAAAGCTTCTTATAAATAGATAGCTTTCTTTAGTATATTTTAAAATTAATATTCACAATTAAAAACTAAAAACGTACCTTCTTTAATTAAGGGTACGTTTTTTTAATTAGCTCATATTATAGTAATCCTTAGATATAAAAAACACCTATCAACTTTTATTGTCACTAGGTGCTTTTAAATATTTTTTATTTAGCTTTAGTTAATTATGCCTATTTACTTCATTAAGATATATGGTAGTAGCCTTATAGGTTAATAAAAATATATTTTAACCTGTTAAATATGTTTCTTTCTATTACTTACAGTAATGATATGCTATTCGCTCTTCTCCACTGTCAATATAAATAATACCGCACTTTTCAAACCCATTTTTCTCAATTAAATATTGCATAATATGATTATCTTCATGAGTATCAATTCTTATATTTGATATAATGTCTTTACAAAAATTTGTACATTTTTCAAAAACACCTTTTTCAGTGCCTCTACTTGCAATTCTATGAATTGTTCCATAAGGTTCGTCATTTTTCCATTTTCCATTTTCTATATGAACATAAGTAGGGTCTACACCTAAGATAAATGCAAAGACTCCATGTATTTTCCCCTCATTTTCATACACATATAAAATCTTTGACTTAATATCTTCTGTAAGTAAGCTTTTAGGTGGGTAATCTCCAGGCCACTGGGTCGCATTTTTATTTTCTATCATGTACTTTCTAGCTACACTATAAATTTCTAATATTTCATCTAAATCATTTTCTTTAGCAAGTCTAATCATATTATCTCCTTATATACTTACACTATTTATCTTAAAGTATATTATATAAAAAAAAAGAAATCAATAGAAAATTTCATCAAAAAAAAGGACACTAAAAAGTGTCCTTTTAATACTCATTAAAATATCTAAGTAAT
>CAYJAA010000036.1:0-5721 GCA_964368185.1 uncultured Lachnospiraceae bacterium
ACTAGTATAGATAGAAAAATTCTAAAAGCATCTATATTTATAAATTGTTCTTTGAATTTCATTATATTTACTCCAATGGCGACATAAAATAAAGGGATATTTTATAAATTTCTTTATTTAAAGCAGTAAAGAATTACAGCTTAGCAAATATATAGTAGCATAGAAATATACAAACAGCAAGATATAAGGAAATTTAAAAAAGGAGTTTTGTTTATTTTTATATAAGAAGAAATTTATAGTATTTTACAATGGCTGTTGCATATGATATACTAATAAAAAATAGGTAAGAAGGTATTTAGATATGGAAAATGAAAGAGAAGAAGTTAGATTTGTAAATAGAACTGTTGTAAACAAAACTATAAGATCAGGGGTTGGATTTGGGAGTGCTTTAGCTATGGTAGTAAGCTACACTACATGGCAGTCTATTCCTTGGGCGATTTTTCATGGGCTTTTAGGGTGGATTTATGTTATATACTTTATCATCGTACATTAAAAGCAGCTTATTACTTTGACTATAATAACAAAAAATAAAAGAAAACCTATAGATTTAATGTCTATAGGTTTTATATTTTTATATAGTAAAAATTAATGTAGGATAATATTTAATATCTTGAAAAATAATTTTCAACAAAGGATACTATAAAGTACATTCCTCCAGCTACTAAAGCAAGGATTACAATACATGCCATAACAAGATCTAAATTAAATACTTGAGAACCATACATAATCAAATACCCAAGGCCTGCTTTACTAACAAGAAATTCTCCCATAATCACTCCTACAAAGCTAAGTCCAACATTAATTTTTAGGGCATTAATAATATTTCTGACACTTGCAGGAAATATTACTTTTGAAAAAATTTGTATTTTACTAGCCCCAAAAGTTTTTAGTAGAGTTATTTTCTCTTCTTCAATTTGCATAAAGCCACTATATACTCCTATAATTGTTGTAATAAGAGATATAGACAAAGCCATAGTGAGGATTGAAGCAAAGCCAGCTCCTGCCCATACAATAATTATTGGTCCTAGGGCTACTTTTGGTAGGGCATTTAAAACAACTAAATAAGGATCAGCTACTTTTGCAAAAAAAGGAAACCACCAAAGTAACATAGCAAATAATGTTCCAATAATTGTACCTAAAACAAATCCTAAAACCGTTTCAGTACAGGTAACAAATATATGAATAAATAATTCATTACTTCGAATAAGCCCTATGGTAGTTTCAAAAACCCTGTATGGGCTAGAGAAAATAAAAGGATTAATTATTTCAAAATATGAAAATATTTCCCAAAGAAGTAAAAATATTATTAAAACAGCAATTCTAGTTATAGTTGTTATTAGCTTTAAACTTTTTTCTTTTTTTATAAATAACAAATGTTCTTTATCATACATGTATATCTAAATCCCTCCATATTTCATCATAGTAAGAGGCAAATTCTTTTGCCTTTCTTTTTTCAATAGGAGAATTACTATCACAGGTTAGGTTAATATCATATACACTTTTGATATTAGAGGGTCTTTTAGACAAAACAATTACTTTATTTGCTAAAGAAATTGCTTCTGATAAATCGTGGGTTACTAAAATAGCAGCTTTTTTTTCTTTTCTAATAATTTGGCTAATATCTTCACTTACAGCAAGGCGTGTTTGATAGTCAAGAGCAGAAAAAGGTTCATCTAAAAGAAGTAGGGCTGGGTTAAGGGCAAGGGTTCTAATGAGAGCAACCCTTTGCTTCATTCCGCCAGAAAGCTCATTTGGATAACTATATATAAAGTCTTTTAGCCCTTAAGTATTAAGAAGATTTATAATATTTTCTTTATTTGAGTCATTTAATATTTTATTTATTTCAAGTCCAAGGGTGGCATTATCTAAAATATTTCGCCAAGGGAACAAGTGATCTTGTTGTAGCATATATCCTACAGTTGTATTATCATCTTTAAAAGTATAGCTTCCACTACTTTGAGGGATTAGGCCTGATAAAATAGATAATATTGTAGACTTACCACATCCACTAGGTCCTACAATCGCTATGAAATCACAATCATAAACATCTAAAGAAAAGCCTTCAACTGCAGTAGTGACTGAAGTTTTAGTATGATATGTTTTAGACAAATTTTTAATTTCAAGTAAAGGCTTTTTCATTGTATTTCTCCTTAATTACTTAACATTATTTGCAAAGGAATTATCAACTAACATTTCAAAATCTACTCTTTTATCTAGCTCTCCTGCTAGCGCCATAATATCTTGAAGTCTTTCAAAAGAATCCTCAGTCATAGCTGGGTGTGTCATCCATGCATCTATATCTTTATATCTTTGAACAATTTTTGTTAAATCTTCTACTGTAACATCTGGGAAAAAGTCTTTGATAGCCTCGGCTACTTCTTCGCTGCTACTTTCATTTACCCATTTAAGACCCTTGTCAACTGCGTTTGTAAAGCCTTGGATTGTTTCAGGATTTTCTTCAATATAGCTTTTTCTTGCTGTATAAGCAGTATATGGAACTTCACCACTTTCTTCTCCTACAGAAGCTAGAACATAACCATTTCCACCACTTTCAACTTCAAGAGCGGCAGGCTCAAATAAGGTAACATAATCCCCAAGGCCTCCAACAAATGTGCCTGCCATAGCTGGGAACTGAACAGCTGTATCAACTGTTAAATCTTCATTTGGATCTATTCCATTTTTTCTAAGGACATATTCAAGAGTCATTTGAGGAACGCCACCTTTTCTGCCACCAATAATGTAAGAACCTTTAAGGGCTGAAAAATCAAAGTCCTCATCTTCTTCTCTTCCTACAATAAAAGAACCATCTCTTTTTGTAACTTGGGCAAAAATTACTGGATAGTCATTTTCTTCAGACTGACTGATATAAATTGGAGCTTCTGGGCCGCAAAAACCAATATCGATGTCTCCACTTAATATAGAAGCCATAACTTTATCAGCTCCATTACCATTAACAAGGTCAATGGTAATACCTTCTTGTTCAAAAAAGCCATTTGCTATAGCAGCGTATTGAGGCGCATAAAAGACTGAATGAGCAACCTCGCTTACTTTCACTGTCTTAAGTTCTCCGCTTTGTGTGGTGCTACACCCTGTAAAAAATATTGAAGCAATTAAAAAAAGTGTTAGTGATAGTGAAAAAAACTTTTTCAAATTTCTTCCTCCTAAAATAAAATATTTATAATAATTAAAAGATAGCTTTAACTTACAAGGTTTAAAAGTAAAAGTATTTTTGTATGTAAGATAAGAACTATACTAATTATTATATAATTTATAATATTCACATTTAAGGTATTTGTTACTTAGAAGATAATAAAAACTATAAAAGAAGGTGTGTAAAGATTTTTTATTTATGATATAATAAGAAAGCGTTAATAGGAGGGATTATGGATTATAACGAGGCAATGAAATATATAAATGAAACCAATAAATTTGGAAGCAAGCTTGGAATAGAAAATATATCAGTGTTAATGGATATTTTAGGAAACCCACAAGAAAAGCTTAAGTTTATTCACATCGCAGGGACTAATGGAAAAGGCTCAACTTCTACAATGACATCTTATTGTCTTGTTGAAAATGGATATAAAACAGGGCTATATATATCTCCTTTTATTGAGAAATTTAATGAAAGAATCCAGCTTAATAATAAAGCAATTAGTGATGAGGATCTTATATATAATATAAATAAAGTTAAAAAAGCAGTGGATAAAATGATATCTTTAGGGTATAGCTCCCCTACAGAATTTGAGATTATTACCGCTGTTGCTTTTTGTTATTTTTATGAAAAGCAAGTAGATATTGTAGTTTTAGAGGTGGGACTTGGAGGAAGGCTTGACGCTACAAATGTAATTAAAAAATCTTTACTTAGTGTTATAACAAGTATTAGCCTAGACCACACCGAGCATCTAGGGGAGGAAATACCTGAAATTGCTTATGAAAAAGCAGGGATTATTAAAGAAAATGGATGTGTGGTTTGTTATCCTAGTAGCAGGGAAGCTATAGATGTAATTAAAAAAGAAGCAAAGAAGAAAAATGCATCTTTTTATGAAGTAGGGAAAGAAGATGTTTTTATAAAGCAGATGAATATAGATTACACATTATTAGAATACAAGGAAAAAAACTCTTTAGGTATTTCACGCTTTAAATTAGCTCTTTTAGGAAAACACCAGTGTTATAATGTTTCTTTAGTGATAAAAATTATGGAGATTTTAAAGGTAAAAGGGTTTAATATAACAGGTGAAAATGTTGTAAGGGCGCTAGAGAAGGTAAAGTTTCCTTGTAGGTTTGAAATATTAAATAAAAAACCATATATCATACTTGACGGTGGTCATAATATAGATGGGGTTTCTTCTTTTTGCGAAAATTTAGAGATTTATTTTAAAGATAAAAAAATAAATTTATTTTTTGGGATGTTAAAAGATAAAGATGTTTTAGAGTGTTTTGATAAATTACGTAAGTATGCAAAAAAAGTTATTACTCTAAGCCCTTTTAGCGCTAGGGCTTATGATGGAAAATTGCTTTGTGAAAAAATAAAAAATAATTATAATATAGATGTTTTTTATTTAGAGAATATAGAAGATATAGAAAGTGAAATAGATTTTTATAAAAAAGATGAAATATATGTTTTTGTAGGTTCTTTATATATGGTAGGAGGCCTTAGAGGAAAATTAAGGGCAATTATTAAAAATAGATTATAAAGATTTACAACTTATTAACCAGTGGTTATAATTGTTAAATATAAAAAATACAGATATATTATTTAAAAGTATAAAATACATGGTATGCATTTTCTATAAAAATAAGTAAGAGTTTTATATCAAAAAAAGAATGCTAGTATTTTTGCGTATCACAAATATTTTATAATATAGAGTTATTATTTTAAATAATAAGAAAAAGGAGAGACCTTAAAATGTTAAAACTTAAAAGATATGTAAAACCCTTTATAGCATCTTTATTTATTGCAATATCTTTATTATTTGTTCAAGCATACTGTGACTTAGAACTTCCTGATCAAATGTCTAACATTGTAAATTATGGGATTGGGCAAGGGGGTGTAGATAGTGGGGTTAGTGAAGCTCTTACAAAAGAAGAATATGAGAGTATAAAACTATTTTTACCAGATGAGTATCAACAAGATTATGAAAGTATGTATACTTTTATAGAAGAAAATACTCCCTTTTATTTAGAAGAATATCCTTTAAACAAAAGTGAGGGGATATACATCTTAAATAGTAATGGTGAAAAATTAAAACAAGAGCTATCTACGGCTGTAGGTAAGGCTCATATTATAACAGGTATGTTACAAAATCCTGAGATACTGCAAAGTATGGGAGTTAGTAGGGAGGGGCTAGAGGGAGTTACTATAGATGGTTTACTAACCTTAAGAAGTGTATCTGTAGAGGAATTTGAAAAAGTAAAACAAGGGCTATATGAACCCTTTGAAAATCTTGCTGATGATCAAATCGTACAAATGGCAAGTGTTTTTATAAATATAGGGTATGAAAATATAGGTATAGATTTAAATGATATTCAACAAGATTATATTTTAGGGGTTGGTGGATATATGTTACTTCTTGCCCTTATTAGTGCTGTAACTGTTATTATTGTAGGTTATATATCTGCTAAATTTGCAGCAGGGCTTTGTAGGAATTTAAGAAGAGATGTTTTTGCAAAAATCGAGAGTTTTTCTTCTAATGAATTTAATAAATTTTCCCAAGCCTCTTT
>CAYJAA010000036.1:5760-9521 GCA_964368185.1 uncultured Lachnospiraceae bacterium
CGGTATGGCTTGGTTAATAGCCCTTGGAGTTGGTGTTCTGTTAGGGCTAATTATATGTATTTTTATTATTGCTATGCCAAAAATGAAAAAAGTTCAAAAACTAGTTGATAAACTAAATTTAGTAGCAAGAGAAAATCTTTCAGGGATGCTGGTAATTCGTTCTTTTAACACTCAAGACTTTGAAGAAAAAAGATTTGATGAAGCTAATAAAGAGCTTACAAAAACAAACCTTTTTGTAAATAGGGTTATGATGTTCCTTATGCCAATGATGACTCTTATTATGAATGGACTATCTATTTTTATTATATGGATAGGGGCTGGATATGTAGATCAAGGCTTAATGCAAGTAGGGGACATGATGGCATTTATGCAATATACAATGCAAATAATAATGGCATTTTTAATGGTGTCAATGATGTTTGTAATGATTCCAAGAGCTTCTATTTCAGCTATTAGGGTTCATGAAGTATTAAGTACAGATTTAACCATAAAAGATCCTATGAAAAGTAAAAACTTTAAAGAAGATAAACAAGGGGAAGTAGAGTTTAAAGATGTAAGCTTTTATTATGGGGATAATAGCCAAGAACATGTCTTAGAAGATATCAGCTTTGTAGCAAACAAAGGTCAAACCACTGGGATTATAGGTTCAACGGGAAGTGGTAAGTCCACTCTTGTCCAATTAATCCTTAGATTTTTCGATGTAAAAAAAGGGCAAGTCCTTGTTGGGGGAGTTGATATTAGAGATGTAAGTCAAAAAGCTCTTAGAGATAAAATTGGTTTTGTTCCACAAAAAGGAGTTTTATTTAGTGGAAGTATAAAGTCAAATTTAGAATTTGGTGATGAAAACGCCACAGAAGAAAAATTTAATGATGTTTTAGATATTGCTATGGCAAGTGAATTTGTATCTAAAAAAGAAGATGGCATAAATAGCAGAGTTTCCCAAGGAGGAACAAATGTTTCTGGTGGACAAAAGCAAAGACTTTCTATAGCTAGAGCTTTAGCGAAAAGTGCAGATATTTATATATTTGATGATAGTTTTTCAGCCCTAGATTATAAAACAGATAAAATGTTAAGAGATAATCTAAAGGAAAAAATGAAAGACAGCACTGTAATAATTGTAGCTCAAAGAATTAATACAATTATTAATGCAGACAAAATCATTGTTTTAGAAGAGGGCAAAATTGTTGGACAGGGAAGTCACGAACAGTTACTGAAAGAGTGTAGCATATATAAAGAGATAGCATCGTCTCAACTAGATAAAGGTCAGGGGGGACTGTAATGAGTAAAGAACAAAATAATAAAAGACAGCTAGGCCCTGGAGGACCAGGAGGACCAGGGGGAAGAGGAATGGGAATGGGAAGTATAGCAGAAAAGCCAAAGGATTTTAACAAAACTGCGAAAGTTTTAATTTCTCGTTTGATGGAATATAAATTTAAAATCGTAATTGTAATTATTTTTGCTATATTAAGTACAATATTTTCTATTGTAGGGCCTAAATTACTAGGTAATGCTACAACGAAAGTTTTTGAAGGAATTATGAGTAAGGTTGCAGGAACTGGAGTAGGAATTGATTTTGCAGCTATTGGAAATATTATGATTTGGCTTATATTCCTTTATGGACTTAGCGCATTATTTTCTTATATTCAGTCTTATATTACAACAGGAATTTCTATGGAAGTTACTTATAATTTTAGAAGTGAAATTTCAAAGAAAATTAATAAACTTCCCCTTAGTTATTTCGACAAAACAACTCACGGGGATACACTTTCTAGGATTACAAATGATATAGATACAGTAAGCCAAAGTTTAACTCAAAGTTTAACCCAAATTATAACCAGTGTTACAACAGTTATAGGGATAGCTTATATGATGTTTACAATCAGTATCACAATGACTTTAGTTACACTACTTATCCTTCCATTATCATTTATATTTGTCACAAATGTTGTAAAAATATCTCAAAAATATTTTAAAAAGCAACAAGCCTCTCTTGGAAAGCTTAATGGGCATGTAGAGGAAAATTATGGTGGACACACTGTAATAAAAGCTTTTAATATGGAAGAAAAGTCAGTAGAAGAATTTAATGATATTAATGAAGAGTTATACAAAAGTGCATGGAAATCACAATATTTATCTAGTATTATGATGCCAGCTATGAGCTTTATAGGTAACTTAGGATATGTAGCTATTTGTATTTTAGGAGGATACCTTGCTAGCGCTGGCAGTATTAGCGTAGGGGACATTCAAGCGTTTATCCAGTATATGAGAAGTTTTATTCAGCCTATTTCTCAAATAGCTAATATATCTAATGTTTTACAGTCTACTGTTGCAGCAGCAGAAAGAGTATTTGAGTTTTTAGATGAAGAAGAACAAGAAGAAGTAAGAAAAGATATTATTCCTTTTGAGGAAGATAGTGTTAATGGTGATGTTGAATTTAGAAATGTTACATTTGGATATGAAAAAGATAAACCAATTATTAAAAACTTTAGCGCTAAAATCAAAGCTGGTCAAAAGGTTGCCATAGTAGGGCCTACTGGAGGTGGAAAAACTACTTTAGTAAAACTTCTTATGAGATTTTATGATATTGACAGTGGAGAAATTTTAATTGATGGAGTAGACATAACAAAATACACAAGGGAAGATCTTAGAAAAGCAATAGGTATGGTCTTACAAGATACTTGGTTATATAACGCTTCTGTTTTAGAAAATATTAGGTATGGTAGACTTCAGGCGACAGAAGAAGAAGTGAAAGAGGCTAGTAAAGCAGCCCATGTTCATCATTTTATTAAAACTCAACCAGATGGATATGACATGGTTTTAAATGAAGATTCTAGTAATATATCAAGTGGACAAAAACAACTTCTTACTATAGCAAGAGCAATCTTAGCCGATAATAAAATTTTAATTTTAGACGAAGCAACAAGCTCAGTTGATACAAGAACAGAAATATTAATTGTTAAAGCTATGGAAGCTTTAATGGAAAAAAGAACTAGCTTTGTTATTGCTCATAGACTTTCAACAATAAAAGATGCGGATTTAATCCTTGTATTAAAAGAGGGAAATGTTATTGAACAAGGAAACCATCAACAGTTACTTGAAAAAGAAGGATTTTATTATACACTGTATAATAGTCAGTTTGAAGAGTAGAAAAATATTAATTAACAAAGATGATATAATTTTTTATATCATCTTTTTTTACAATAAATATACAATAAAAGTGAGAAAAAATTGTAATAATGTGATATAATCGTACATAAATTATGAAAAAGGAGAAATTTTTATGAAGTATGAAATCATAGGAGAACCATTACCAGTTGTAGTATGTGACTTAGAAGCTGGGGAAGAACTTATCACTGAAGCAGGAGCTATGAGCTGGATGAGTGAGAATATGAAAATGGAAACTGTAGGAGGCTCAGCAGGAAAAGTTTTTGGAAGAATGTTATCAGGAGATACTTTATTTCAAAACAAATATACTGCTCAATATAGCGCAGGACAAATAGCAATGGGAGCAAGAATCCCAGGTTCTATTAGAGCTTACGAGGTAACACCTGAAAAATCTCTTATTGTACAAAAAGGTGGATTTTTAGCTAGTACTCCAGGAGTAGAATTATCTGTTCATTACAAAAAGAAATTAGGAGCTAGTTTATTTGGTGGTGAAGGGATTATTATGCAAAAAATAAGCGGGAGTGGAACTGTTTTTGTTGAAATAGACGGTTATGCTGTTGATTATGAACTAAAAGAAGGGGAAAAAATGATTCTTG
>CAYJAA010000036.1:9531-12193 GCA_964368185.1 uncultured Lachnospiraceae bacterium
ATATCATGTTTTTAGGTGTAGATGGTATTTTTATTTCAGTTGTATCTGTACCATGAAAAATCGTTATTCTAACAATGCCTCTATCAAACCTTGCTGGATCTTTAATTCCATACATACCTTCAGCAGGAAAATAGATTTAAGTTTAAATATATCTTAAATGTATTTATAATACTATTTATAAAAATAACTTATGTAGCTTACATAAGTTATTTTTTTTAGTATTTAGCAGGTGTATTTAAAGTTGAAAAAAATAGGTGAATATGGCATAATATAAACATAAGCAGTGTATGTTTTTTTAATAGTAGAAAGGTAGAGAGGTATAAAACTTCTTAAATAAGTTTAATATATTAAAAAAATAATTAATAAAAATTAAAATGGGATAATTATATCTTTAAAAGGAGATATGTATGTTTAAAATAGATGTATGGGTATTTGATTTTTTAGATAAGTTTATAAGCTGTGATTTTATGGACTATTTAATGATTTTTTTCACAAAAATTACTGACTTAGGACTTCTTTGGCTTATTCCAGCTTTTATTCTTATCTTTTATAAAGATAAAAGGGGATATGGTTTATTAATATTAACAAGTTTTTTTACATCTTTAATTTTAAGTAGTGTAATAATAAAACCATTAGTAGCAAGGCTTAGGCCTTTTATTGTGGATACAGATATTACTCTTTTAATTCCCCCAGCTATAGGCTATTCATTTCCTTCTTCTCATACGGCAACTTCTTTTGCTAGTGCTATGATGATTTATTACTATAATAAAAAGCTTGGATATTTAGCTTTTATAGGGGCTTTTATGGTAGGGCTTTCTAGGGTATATTTAAAGGTTCATTATTTTAGCGATGTTATTATTGGAGGGGTTATTGGGGTTATTGTATCAGTTATTATATATAAAAATTTAAAGAAGTATTATTTAGATAAAGCTTAATATATGAATAAAAATTATATCTTTGATTAAAATATTTATATGGAAAATTATATTTTAATTATATCAGTGGCCACAATAGGAGGGTTTATAGCAAGGGTTATACTTCTAAAGGTGGATTATAGACAGTACCCATCATACCCTCAGTCTTTTTTATCTCACTTAGTACTAGGTTTTATTTCTGCATCTCTAGGGGCAGTATTTACACCAGCTTTTATAAGTAGAGATTTTACAGCGGTTACATTCCTAACTTTAGCAGCTAGTCAGTTTAGAGAAATAAGGAATATGGAAAGGCAAGCTTTGGCAAATATAGAAGTTAGCGAACTTGTGCCAAGGGGTAGCGCTTATATAGAAGATATTTCAAAAAAATTTGAAGCAAGAAATTATGCAGTTATGATTTGTTCATTTGTTGCAAGTACATTCCTTTATATAGGGGGATTTTTCTTAAATGATTTAATAAATGGAATACTTGGATTTTTTATTTGCTTAGGGGCGATAATATTCTTAGATAATTTTATGAAAAATAAATCTATTGGAGATATAGCCAGTGTATCACAAGGAGAGATTAAATTTCTAGGACCTTTATTGATGGTTGACGGGGTGGTGATAATGAATATAGGTCAGCTAGACAGCCAAGATATCATAAAAAATGAAGGGGTTGGAATTGTCATTAGCCCAAAAGATAAATCTTCCATGATAACTCTTTCTAATGTAGGGCAAAGGCAAGCGATAATACACAACTTATCTGTTAAAGTAGGAATTAGAAAAGATGTAGATGAGCCAGACTTTACCCCTATTGCTAGAAGAAACTCTAACAATGGAAATATTAGTGTTATATTTCTACCATTAAATAAGGATATAAATGAAATTATCAAGGGTGTGTGTGAAACACCAGTTTTAGAAAGTGCAAAAGAAGGGATGAGGAAAAAATAGTTTTTTAAAAAAAAGAAAGACTATAAAGAAGGAGGAGTGTATTTTGGAAATTAAAGATAGTATACTAGCAGTTGTCACCACTAATAAAGATAAAATTATTCACAGTGGGGTTCCTGTGTTTTATGAGGATAATAAAAAAGATATGGAAAGAGTAGCTCTTTTAATATCTAAGGTTACTATGGCTATGGTTCATAATTTAGAAAACGAATGTATGATTGTTGTTAAGCATTAATATTTTTACTATAATAAAAATTATATGATTTATAATTACAATTTAAAAAGAAGAGGTTTTGATACTTATGAAAAAATTCATTTTAGTAGTTGTTTTTATATTATTATTTTCAAATAATGTTTATGCTCATCCAGGAGGCCTTGATTCTGAGGGCGGACATTTTGATAGTGACACAGGAGAGTATCATTATCATACTGTAGATGAATCAGATGAAGAAGAAGATTTAAATAGGGAAAACATAAGGCTTAATAATTTAGTAGAAGAGCTAGAAGAAGATATAGATATTTTAAAAGAAGAAAATAAAATTTTAGAGGAAGACTTAAAAGAAAAAGAAGATAGACTTAAGGGTAACTTAAGTTATACATATACTGTTGGGTTTATCTCTTTATTAGTTGGATTTCTATCTTTTCCATTTATTAAAAAGATATTTAATAAATTTGATATTGAAAGAGAAGAAAATGATGATATTCTTTCCTAAAAAAAGGGAAGAAAAGGGAGTTTTTTTAACTTTTAACAAAAAAATGAAAAAGATGTAAAAAAAAGATTGACAAAAAGGGATAAAGTT
>CAYJAA010000037.1:0-12155 GCA_964368185.1 uncultured Lachnospiraceae bacterium
AATTTGTCAAGTATTTTTATAGGTATTTTATTTTTTTTAAAGGCTATAAATAAGTAATATTTTCATATAATTTTTAAATACACAAATAAAAAACTATATAGGATTGATTTATTTAATTGTAATAAAAAAATAGATTATATAGTATTTATTTCTTTTTATTGATATAATTATTACAATAAAATGTGTTTTCAGTAAAGTAAGTTATAAATAAAAGGAGAATATTTCCTACAATTTATATAAAAAACAAGGGAATATCCACATATTTGTGGATAACTATGGTGTTTTATCCACAAATGTTGATAACTTTCTTAAAAAAAGCATATTTAGGGATTGATATTAATGGAATATACAATATATATTATTTCTTAAAAAGAAAGAGGAAAAATGATGTGTATAAATGGAAAATATAGGTTAGAAGACCTTGGTATAGGGGGCTTAAAAATATATCAAGACAGTGAAGAATTTTGCTTTGGGGTGGATAGTGTTTTCCTTGCAAATTATATAGCAAGGGAAGTAAAAGGAAGAGGAAAATATATTGATCTTTGTAGTGGGAGTGGGATTATACCCATACTTGTTTTTATAAAAACAAAAATAGAAGATATATATGGCGTTGAAATAAACGAAAATTTAGCAAATATGTCAAAGGAAAGTTTAGCGCTAAATGACTTAAGTGATAAAATAAAAATTATAAATAGGGACATTTTAGATATAGACAAAGAAATGTATAATAAATTTGATTACTTAAGTGTAAACCCTCCCTACTATAAAAAAGGTAGTGGGTATGTAGGAAAAAATGAAAGAATAAATTATGCGAGAAGTGAAATTTTGTGTACCCTTGATGATATAGTAAAAATATCTTCGAAATTACTAAAAAGTAAAGGAACTCTTTTTATGGTTCATAGAGTTTTTCGCTTAGAAGAGATTATTTTATCCTTAAATAAATATGGTTTTTCTACTAAGGAACTTATGTTTATTCAGCCAAGAGAAGAAAAAGATGCAAACTTAGTTCTTATAAAGGCAGTAAAAAATGGAGGAAAATTTTTAGATGTAAAACCTCCTATTGTTATATATGATGAAGATAATAAATATAAAAAAGAGTATTTAGACTTTTACTATAAAGGAGAGGGATAAATGGAAATAAAATATAAAGACAATAATTTAATTATAGATAATATTAATAATTTAGATATTAAAAAAACTTTTGAATGTGGCCAGTGTTTTCGCTGGGAGGGTGTTAGTGAGAGTGAATATATAGGAGTAATTCAAAACAAGGTTGTAAGAGCTAAAAAGGAAGGGCAGACCCTTGTTTTTTATGGAATAGGAAAAGAAGAGGAGGGTTTATTTAGGGAATACTTTAATATTAAAGAAGAGTATGAAGAAATTATAAAGGTTATATCTAGTGATGATCATATTATAAAAGCTATTGAATATGGGAAAGGGATACGCCTTTTAAAGCAAGATCTTTTTGAGACAATTATCTCCTTTATTATTTCTGCAAACAATAATATTCCAAGAATAAAAAAGATAATAAATGAATTTTGTATGTTATATGGAGATAAAATTACATATGAGGGAAAGGATTATTTTGCTTTTCCAAGAGTAGAAAATTTAATAAACATTACAAAAGAAGACCTAGCCCCTTTAAAAGTAGGGTATCGAGATATGTATATTTTAGACGCTATAGAAAAAATAGCTTTAGGGGAAGTAGACTTAGAAAAAATAAAGGATATGGAAACGAATAAGGCAAAAGAAAACTTAATGAAGATAAAGGGAGTAGGTAGCAAGGTTGCGGATTGTATTTTACTTTTTTCTCTAAATAGATATGAGGTTTGCCCTATTGATGTTTGGATGAAAAAAGTTTTAGCCAGTAGATATAATTTAGAAAATGTAAAAGAAAAAGATACTATAATAGAAATAAATAAAAAGTGGGGAAATTATGCAGGAATAGCTCAGCAGTATTTGTTTTACTTCGAAAGAGAAGCTGGGGAACAAGCTTAATAAATTAAATAAAAGGAATGGTAAAAACCATTCCTTTTTTTATGATAGACTTTTCTTCTTCCTTTTTAAGGGTTATAGTAGGGTAGCCCCTACTATTACTAAATAAATATTCTTTAATATGTGTACATATTATAATAAAACACCCACCATAACTTAATTATTCCGCTTTATTATTAGTAGCATATAATTAGTAAATATGGTGTTTTTTATTTTTTTTTAAAGCAAAGCCGTCCCTTCCCGTAAGGGAAGATTGGGCGCGCTTAATATTTACGGAAAGGGTATAGGCTTTTTACAAGGGTTTTGCCAAAAAAAGCGTATTTTTGGTTCTTTTGATATCAAAAGAACAATTGTTTTTTTCTTATAAAAGAAAGCTTATATATAGAAAAAAGAATGCCTTGCTTCCTTTCTTTTTATGATAGACTTTTCTTCTCCCTTTTTAAGGGTAATAGTAGGGTCGCCCCTACTATTAGCAAATAAATATTCTTTAATATGTGTACATATTATAATAAAACACCCACCATAACTTAATTATTCCGCTTTATTATTAGTAGCATATAATTAGTAAATATGGTGTTTTTTATTTTTTTTTAAAGCAAAGCCGTCCCTTCCCGTAAGGGAAGATTGGGCGCGCTTAATATTTACGGAAAGGGTATAGGCTTTTTACAAGGGTTTTGCCAAAAAAAGCGTATTTTTGGTTCTTTTGATATCAAAAGAACTATTATTTTTATAAGTGAAGACTTATATATAAATAAGAGGAATAGCTTTTGATACATCCTTGTCTTTTTAGACTATAAAGTTTATTTATCAGTTTTACTAATGAAAATATCTTTTTAATTAGTAAAAAATTTGTCTAAGAAAGGCTTTGCAACTTAACCTTAAATATAGTTAAAATAAATAGATTTTTAATTCTATTTATGGTATATTAACATAAAGAAAAGGGGGAATAAACTATGGATTTATTAAAACTACAAAATGGTTCAGATGTAAGAGGAATTGCCTTAGAGGGAGTTAAGGGAGAAGATGTTAATTTAACTAATGAGGCTGTGTATAAAATAGCTGCAGGCTTTGCTTTATGGCTTAAAGAAAAGATAAATAAAGAAAGCGTAAAAATCACTATTGGTAAAGATAGCAGACTTAGTGGTGATGATTTAGCCGGTAGTATAATAAAAGGGCTAAATTTAATTCATGGAGTAGAGGCGGTTTACTTTTCTTATGCTTCTACACCTTCTATGTTTATGAGTGTAATAGATGAAGATGTAAAAGCTGATGGTGCTATTATGATTACAGCAAGTCACCTTCCTTTTAATAGAAATGGTATGAAATTTTTCTATAAAGAAGGAGGCCTTGAAAAATCAGACATTACAGAAGTTTTAAAGGTAGCAAATGAAATAATAGTAGAAGATAGCGAGTCTACTCATACTACACTAGACTTTTTAAGTGTATATGCCAAAGGCTTATGTGATAAAATCATTACTAAAACAGGTATGGAAAAGCCATTTTTAGGATATAAAATTATAGTTGATGCAGGAAATGGAGTTGGAGGATTTTTTGCTGATAAAGTATTAAAGCCTCTTGGAGCAGACATAAATGGAAGTGTATTTTTAGACCCTGATGGAAATTTCCCAAATCATATACCTAACCCAGAAATTAAAGAAGTTATGGAAAACTTTTCTAAAACTGTTTTAAAAGAAGGGGCAGACCTTGGGATTATATTTGATACAGATGTAGATAGAGCAGCTATTGTTGACACAGACGGAGAAGAGATAAGCAGAAATAAATTAGTAGCTTTGATGTCAGACATTTGCCTTAGTGAAGAAAAAGGAAGTTATATTGTAACGGATAGTGTTACTAGTAGTGGACTAAAAGACTTTATTACAAATAAAGGTGGAGTTCACCACAGATTTAAAAGAGGATATAAAAATGTAATTAACGAGGGGATTAGATTAAACGAAGAGGGAAAACCTTGTTTACTTGCTATTGAAACAAGTGGACATTGCGCCCTTAAGGAAAACTACTTTTTAGATGATGGAGCTTATATGATTGTAAAAATCTTAATTAAGTTTGTTCAGTTATCAAAAGAGGGTAAAACTTTTAAAGATTTAATAGGAACATTGAAAAAGCCCCTTGAAGCAGTAGAGCTTAGAGGAAATTTAAAAGTAGAAGACTTTAGGGAGTATGGAGAAAATATCCTTAAGGACTTTGAATCTTTTGTAAGTAGCAAAGAAATGTTTTCTTTTGAAAAGCCTAACTTTGAAGGAGTTAGAGTAAATGTAAATAGAGATGATGTAAAGGGTTGGGCTTTACTTAGATTAAGTTTACACGATCCAGTTATGCCTATTAACATTGAAAGTGATACAAAAGGTGGGGTGGAAATTATAAAAAATGAAATCATGTCATTTTTAAAGGATTATAAAATCGAAATATAAGAACCATTTCAAAATAATGACGGAGGTGAAAATATGAAAGAGAATTTTAAAAAAGAGAAGTTGATGTCTTATGGTGTAATTTCTCTAGTGATAGTAGTAGCGGTTTTACTACTTTTAAACAACTTTTATATAGATTATTTATGGTTTGAAGAACTAGAGTATACTCAAATCTTTTTCAAAGAAATTCTTACTAAATTAACTCTAGGTGTTCCTATGTTTATAGGACTTTCTATTATTAGTTTAATTTATTTTAAATTTTTATTTAATTTTGCAAGTAAGAAAGAAGCAAAAGTAATAAGTGACAAAAAAACCCTTAAAGATAGGCTATACATCCTTTTAGGGCTAGGGTATTCCTTAATTATAAGTGTGATTGCAACCAATGCTTTATGGTATAGCTTCTTAGAGTTTACTAATGCCTCACCTTTTGGGGAAGTAGACCCAATTTTTGGCAAAGATATATTCTTTTATGTATTTAAGCTTCCATTTTACGAGCAGTTATTAAGTACTGGAATGTTTGTGTTAATTTCTTTGTTTATTGTCACAATTATTTCTGTTATAAGCTTAAGCTTTGGAAATGTTTTTGAATTTTCTATAAATGATTTCTCGTCAAGTGAAAAAAATATATTTAAAGAGATATGGAAAAACTTTAAAGTTCCAATTAGTATATTTTTAATGGCATTTTTCCTTTTACAAGCAGTAGGCTCTTATTTTTCTA
Organism: uncultured Lachnospiraceae bacterium; assembly: GCA_964368185.1. Lineage (GTDB taxonomy): Bacteria > Bacillota > Clostridia > Eubacteriales > Anaerofustaceae > CAYJAA01. Next base: position 5,140 of record CAYJAA010000037.1, read on the forward strand.
TGTATTCCATTTTATATTCCTCTGCTGGAGTAGTTTATGGAGCTGGATATACAGATGTTTATATAACCCTAAATGTATATAGGGTATCAATGGTCTTATATGGATTTTTAGGTATTGCTAGTATTTATGCAGGGATAAAAGATAAATTTAAGGTGGTTGCTTTTGGTGTTGCCGCTCTTGTTCTTGTTAGTATAGGGGGAGTATTTCTTACCTTTATCGTAGAGAGTTTTGTGGTTTCACCTAATCAGTTTTCCCTAGAGGAGAAATATATTGAAAACAATATTGCTTTAACTAGAGAAGGTTATAATTTATCTAATGTAGAGGAAAAGGAATTTAAAGCAGAAAATAACTTAACAGCAAATGATATTATCAAAAACCAAGAAACAATTAACAATATCCCAATAAATGACTTTAGACCAGCTATTGAAATGTATAATTCTATACAAGGTTTTAGATTATACTATGAATTTAATGATGTTGATGTAGATAGATATACAATAGATGGTGCTCCAGTTCAAACCTTTATATCTGTAAGAGAGTTAAACAACGAAAAGCTTGATGGGGAAGCACAAACATGGGTTAATCTTCATACGAAATATACCCACGGTTTTGGAAGTGTGGTTTCTCCTGTAAATGATGTTACATCTTCTGGGCAACCAGTTCTTTTACAACAAGATATTCCCCCACAAACCACAGAGGAAGAATTTGAACTTACACAGCCTAGAATTTATTATGGAGAACTTACTAACTCCTACGCCATAACAAATGGAAAAACAATGGAGTTTGATTATCCTGATGGAAGTAATAATGCAGAAAACTATTATGAAGGAGAAGGTGGAATCCCTCTTTCTGGACTTAATAGACTAGCTTTTGCTATAGATAATAAAACTACTAAAATATTATTCTCCTCAGACATAACAAGTGACAGCAAAATATTAATAAGAAGAAATGTTATGGAAAGAGTAGAAACAATAGCTCCATTTTTAAGTTATGATAGCGATCCTTACGCAGTAATTGATGAGGGGAAAATTTACTGGATTATAGATGCTTTTACAACAACTAATAGATACCCTTATTCAAAGCCTACAAATAATGAAGATATGGGTTCATTTAACTATATTAGAAACTCTATTAAAGTAGTAGTTGATGCATATAATGGAGATGTTACATTCTATCAAGTTGATGAAAGTGACCCTCTAGCTTTGATGTATAGCAAACTATATCCTGAGTTTCTTACACCTTTAGAAGAAATGCCTGAGGGGTTAAAAGACCATTTAAGATACTCAGAAACATTATTTGATGTTCAAAGCGATATTTACGCAACATATCATATGTCAAATACAAATGTATTTTATAATAAGGAAGATCAATGGGAAATAGCAACACAGTTTTATGACAGCTCTAAAGAATCTCAACAGATTAATCCTGCTTATATGGTAACACGCCTTCCAGATAGAGAAGGAGAAGAGTTTGTATTAACAATTCCTTTTACTCCTCAAAACAAAGATAATATGGTAGGGATTTTAGCAGCTTTTTGTGATGGTGAAGATTATGGAAAATTAACAGTTTATAAATTCCCAAAACAAGAGCTAGTTTATGGGCCTATGCAAATAGAGCAAAGAATAGAGCAAGATACTATTATATCTCCTCAGCTTACACTTCTTTCTCAACAAGGTTCAGAAGTTCTTAGAGGTAATTTACTATCTATTCCAATTGAAGATAGTATCTTATATGTAGAACCTGTTTATGTGCAAGCTAGCGGGGGCGAGAGATCTTTACCAGAGCTTAAAAAAGTTATATTATCCTATGATGATGATATAATAATGGCTGACTCTCTAGAAGAGGGAATGGCTCAGATATTTGATGTTAGCTCAAAAGATTTAGGTTCTAGTAGTAGTGGCTCAAACACAACTGTTGACACTACAAACCCTACTACCCAAAGCTTAATAACAAAAGCAAACATAGCCTTTGAAAATGCTACAAAAGCACAACAAGAAGGAGACTGGGCTTCTTATGGTAAATATATGGATGAGCTTGAGTCAATATTAAATCAGCTTAATGAATAAATAAGGAAGCTTATATATAGCAACCAACAAAGAAACAAACTGCCACTACCTAAATTGGAAGTGGCAGTTTTGATTTAGTATCATAATGCATTTTATTAATAATAGTATATAATTAGTAAATATGGTGCTTTTTATTTTTATAAAAAGCAAAGCTGAACCTTCCCTTTAGGGAATCATTGGGCAGCTTAATATTTACGGAAAGTATAACAGGCTTTTACTCCGCGTTTTGCCAAAAAAGCGGTAGTCCCCGTTCTTTTGATATCAAAAGAACAATTATTTTTTTTATAAGGAAAAGATTATATATAAATAAAAGGAATGGCTTTTGCCACTCCTTTTTCTTTTAGATTATATAGTTTCTTTATTAGCGCTACACTATACACCAACTTGATTTTCTTCTGTTATAAGAAATTTCTTAGCTGATATATCTGCAACAAGTTTAATAAGGCTTGTATATCCGGTTTTGTTTTTTATATTACTAATGTGAGTGTTTAGGGTTCTAAGTTTTATATTAAGAGCCATACATATTTCTTCACTAGACATACCATTTATCTTAGATTGTAAAATTTGAAGCTCTTTTGTTGTAAAGTCAGTAATTTTCGCTGTTCCAATAGTAACGGTGGGTTGTGAATTTGGATAATATATATTCCCCTCCATTACACTATCCATAACCTTAAGCAGGTCTATATCCGCATGATCTTTATACCAAAACCCCTCGCACCCTACTTCTCTTGCTTTTTCAATATGTCTTTTTTGTAGTAAATAAGTCAAGATTATAATTTTAATTTCTGGATAAAGCTTTTTCACTTTTTCAGCTACAACAATGCCTTTTTCCTTGCCCCCTGTGTATATATCAAGAAGAATTAAATCTGGTTTTTCATATTTTAAGCTATCCATTACAAGGTCTGCATCCCACAAAGATTCTGCTAATGTATATCTATCCTTACCTAACATAACCCCATATTTCATAAGCATTTGTGAGCTTTTTTGGTCGTCAACAATCATTACTTTATACATACTCTTCCCTCTTTTCACAAACCTTATTTAGTGTAATATTCATGACTACTCCACCCTCTACCCTTATATCCATACTACCACCCACTTTTTCTATTCTTTGTCGAAGACCACTCAGGCCCCCTCCTTCTATAATCTCAAATGGAGGTTTTTTAATTTCATTATATATTATAACACATATTTTATCTTTGTCCTCAATAATTTCGACCTTAAGAGCAGGAGCCTTTCCATGAGAATAGGCATTTTTTAAAGACTCATTTATAGCCAGTAAAATAATATCTCTAACTTCCTCATCTTTAGGAACTTCTCCCTTTAAGATAATCTCACACCCTAACTTTTCTGAAAGGTGAAGAATTTTCTCATAAGATAGTTCCTCTTTTTTGTTACTAGCAAGGTCTGTAATAATATCACTAAGTCTTGCCCAGTATCTTGCCATAATCTTTGATTCATTAAGCTCAGGGGATTTTCTTAGTGTCTCTTTCGTAAGAGCAAGTAAGTTCCCAAACTCATCATGAAAGTTTACCTTCATATCAAGGACAACTTCTCTTTGTGTATTTTCCTCAATTATACTTGATAAAACCTCAAGCCTTTCTTGTTGCTTAACCAGTTCTTCATTTACTTCTTGCATATTTTTACTAAGGTTAAAAAGCCTAGTTATCTCTACAGCCTTAATTTCATCATACTCCATATCCCCATGTGTATAGTGACTTTTTGAAAACTGCCACACCTTTGCTCCTGATAGTACAAAAGCAGGCCTACTTCCTTTTATTACGCATCTACTACTATCCATAAAACTAGATATATCCCCCCAAATATCCACACCACTCCTTAAGTCTTTTTTAGTAATATCTTTATAAATTTTATGTATAATATGATTAGATAAATAAAGCTCATTGTTTTTAGATATAAAAGCAATTCCTGTTGGGAGATTTTCAAGGGCTTCTTTTATGGAAAAAGGATTTATTTCATTTTTGCTACTTTTATATGTTTTATACATAGTATAAACTCCAAGAACTATCCCCCCTACCCCTAAAAAAATATGAAATGAATTGGGAAGAAGACCTATAGTCTCTCCTATTATAGATAAATTAAACTCATATATTTCTTTTGTATAATAATTTAGCTCCATCAACCCTAAAAGGTCAAGAGTCGTTAAGAAAAGAAAAGAAGAAAGGACTATCCATAAAGAATATCTTTTCTTTTGGGCTATGCTTACAATAATGCTAATAATCAAAAATATAAAACTTATAGTAATAAGAGCTATAATATAACTTGTAAAGTTACTAGTTAAAGAGAAAAAATTCATCAAAGGCCGTTCCTTTCTTTTTTACTTTGGTATAATAAGACAAAAATGATAACCTTCTATTTCCTGGGAAATTTTTAAGTTTCCCTCAAGGGTAGATATTTTTTCTTTTTCAAAATCTTTAAGTTTTAAAATACTACTTTTAATATCTCCTTCAATGTCTATAGAAAATACAATATCTTCACCCCTAAGTTTATAATTTATATATATACAGTTAAAGTTATATCCTACATTTTCTATAATACCTTGAAATAAATCATAGCAAAGGATAGCTTTTTTAAGGTTTAAATTAAAGTCATCTGTTATATTTATCTCACAAGTTTTTAAGTAAAACCTAAACAGTTCAAAACTTTCTAAAAAGGCTCTTTTCATTTCCTCTATAGAAATATATTTTTGTGCTTGATATGTTAAAATTAAATTTATCTTCCTTTTTAAATATGTTGAGATAACACTTGTTTGAAAAAGTAGGTGTTTCATCTTATCAAGGCTAACATCTTCATTTATCATAATAGTATTTTTTATTTTTTCACTATAAGGTAGGGCCTGAGTAAGTAAAAGAGTATGTAGCTCATTTTGCTTTTTTTCTCTTGCGCTTTCTTTCTTTTCCTCATTTTCAAGCGTTAAAAGAGTCGCTTTCTCGTTTAGGCTTTTATTTAAATCTTCAAAACGACTTATTGTTTCTTTTATATCCGATACATCACTGCTCCAAGAAACATACCCCCCTCTTATTGGATGCATGTGTAGCAGTGTTTTTTCATCATAATCTATACTACCAAAAGTTTTAAGCCCCTCAAACTCCTTAGGTGAAATAACTGGGGCACCTTTGGATACATATATAGCACTGCCTTTACTATCTAATATCTGCCCTTTGGTACTTGCCCTCTTGAAAAAGCCTTCATGAAAAGAGTTTGCGTGGACAAGACCACTTATAATACAAGCCTCCCAAAAAGCTACTGCCGCTCCACAGCCAAATGTTGTTACATCCATAAAATAATACCCTATCCCATAATTTGGTTTTAAAATGTGTAAAACAGTATATATAAAAATCCCTAAAATAACTAAAAAAGGTAGCCTTGCAGCTTTTCTTTTAATAGGGGACGCTATAAATTTTCTTACAATTAAAAATAAAGACATCACCATTGAAAGCCCCATAAATATGGCTATAAAAAAATATCCTATACCATAATCATAATTCATGCCATATAAATGCTTTGTTATATCAAAGCCACTGAAAACTAACATATGAAAATCATTAGTAAGAACAAGTAAAATTAGTAAAATGGCTGGGATAAAAAGTAAGCTCCACTTTTTACTTGGTCTATAGTTTTCTTCTTCTGCTGTATATAAAGAAACAAAAAAGAAAAGTAGAGGTATCATAATCATAGGAACGTAATATAAATACCAGCTTATCCTATCTCCAAAAGGAAAGTCACGAAAAGCCCACCATTTTATCCCTCTTATACTAATCCAAAGGAGGATATTCCCTCCTATAAGCATTAAATATGCCCTAACTTGCTTTTGCATAATTCGCTTATATACACTAATCGTCCAACTTGCAAAAAGAGCTATGTATATCCCAACAGAGAGTATATAAGTCACCGTAAAAAAGAAAGTGTACTTACCTGGTAGCCACCTATAAAATCCTCCTAATATACTAGCAACAAATAAAAGAAGAGCAAAGCTAGCGAATGAAAATATATGTTTATTTTTATTCATCTATTTCTCTCCCCTTCTATATATTTTTTAAAATAAAACTTTAAACATAAAAAAGCTAACACTAGCCTTATAGGAGTATAGTCATAGCTTTAAATTTAAAAACGGTTTATATAAAACTTCTTAAATTTCATTATAAGTAGTTTTAATAAAAATGTCAACTTTGATATATTAAAGTCATTATTTATGCTTTTAAATCTTTAAATTTTACATTAATTGTTTTGTTTCTTACATTATATATAAAGTAAAAGTTTATGTTGCCTTTTTTATAAAAAAATGATATAATTGTCATAATTGTATAGGTATTACATATTTATGCATACTTTCTTGTTGTTACATATAAAATGCAGGAAAGTGTTCAGATTTCGTAACCATATTTATAAATAAAAACACTTCTATTATTTTTGTACTTTCGTATATAACACAATAGAAAGCTAAACTTGCCTTTATGTGATAATTTAGAATAAAGCTTCACATTTAAATATACATTAAATTCTATAAAGAAAGAAGGAAGACTTATGAGCAAAATGAAAATGAAAGTAGTGTCATTAGTGCTTGTTACCCTTATGGTATTCAGTATGTTACCTATCGGTAGCTTTACTGTACAAGCCGCAGGCACTCAAGACAACGCTATAATGTTAGGAACAGGAGGAGTGGATGTAGTAGACAAAACTAATGTTGCCGGTAGCGACAAACTAGTTTATGGAACATATAATAATGGAACAACCGACTATCCTGTAACATGGTTAAAACTTAACGAAAGTGGTTTAATGTTAAGTGAGCATATTTTAGAAGAATCAAAGTTTGAAAATATGCCTAGTGGTTCTTACTACTCTGGGAATTATAATACCCTACACTCACTTATGAAAAATTATTATAGCCTATATGATGGCTCAACAGGAAGACTAGGTTTGTCAGCTAAT
>CAYJAA010000038.1:0-11983 GCA_964368185.1 uncultured Lachnospiraceae bacterium
TTTTGCCAAAAAAGGGGTATTTTTGGTTCTTTTGATAGCAAAAGAACGGTTATTTTTTATGAAATAAAATTTTAATATATAAATAAAAGGAATGGTTTTCACCATCCCTTTCTCTTTTTTAAATATAAAGTTTTTTATATTTTATTTTTTTAAATACCTAGTCTACAAGCTGAACTCCCATTCCTATTAATCCAGGTCCAGTATGTACAACTAAAACAGGACTTATTTGTCCTTCAATAACAATGCTATAATCTGGTAAAGCTTCTTTTAGTTTTCTTAAAACTTCATCCGCTTCTTCCTTTGCTCCTCCATGAACCACTACTAATTTATAATTTTTATGACCTTTTGCATTTTCAATTAATAAATCCATAGCAGCATTTAAAGAACTTTTTCTACCACGAGATTTTTTCGCTGTGTAATATACTCCATCTTCATTACAAGAAATAACAGGAAGTATATTTAAAAGACTCCCTACTGCTCCAGAAACTAAACCCATTCTCCCACCTTTTCTTAGGTATTCTAGGGTCGCTAAGCAAAAAAACAAAGGTGTTTTTTTAATAGCTACTAATACTTTTTCTGCCACCTCTTCAAAGCCAAGGCCTTTTTCTAAAAGCTCCCCTGCTAAAATAGCGCTAACTCCTGCTCCAACCCCTATACTCTTTGTATCAATAACTATGCTTTCTAATTTATCATATTCCTCAGCCATCATTCTAAGAAGATTATGAGTTCCACTTAACCCACTAGAAATTGTTATTACAATAACTTTTTCATACCCTTTTTGGTGTATTTCATCCAGAACTTTTATAATTTCTGAACCCGCTGGAAGAGAAGTTGTTGGAATTTCTTTTTCGAAATTTTCATAAACATAATCTGGTGTAATATCTACACCATCTTTAAACTCTCCATAACTATAGTTTATAACTAATGGCACCACAAACATTTCATACTTATCCACAAATTCTTTTGGCACATCCGTACAAGAATCCACCATAATTGCTATTTTTTGCTTATTAATATCAATCACCTCTTATAATAGTATTTAAAACTATTATATGTGGTGTTTAAAATTTTGTCAATGGATTTTTAAAACTATTGACAATTTTACCTCCTTTTTTTATAATATATCCATAAGAAAAGGAGCAATCAACATGAGCGAATTTATAAACTGCGAAATGGCAAAAAAAATAAGGGAGTTTAAACTACCTAGGTATCACGAACTTCCCCAGTTTGATTTATATATGGATCAAGTTATTTATACAATTGAGGGAGTGTTAAAACCCCTTTTTGACGAAAATGAAAAAGCGATACTTACCTCTACTATGGTTTCTAATTATGTAAAACAAAAAGTAGTTAATCCTCCAATTAAGAAAAAATACGACCAAAGACATCTGGCTTATTTAATTGTAGTGTGTTTATTAAAACAAGTTTTTACAATATCTGAAATTTGTGAGCTAATTAAAATACAAACTGATTATTCCTCTGTTGATGTTGCTTATGACTACTTTTGTACAGAGCTAGAAAATGCCTTAAAGGTTGCCTTTGAGTTTGACACTTCTATTATGGCAAACACAGCAACAAGAATTACTGACCAAAATGAGCTACTGCGTTCTGGAGTAATTTGCGTGGCTAATAATGTATATGTAAAGAAATATTTAGAATATTTAAACAAAGAAGAAAAAACTGCTACAAAAGAAAGCTAGCCGTATATTTGTATACCTAAAGTAATTACACCTGTAAAAGAGAAAGCTTATTTTCAATATATGCGTTTTTTAAATAAACATAATTAAATTCATAAGAAATCTTTCTACCCTTTATCCTAAAGGTAGAAAGGTTTTTATTTTTATTTGGAATAACACTATAGACAAAAGAAATTCCATGCCCTCCTTCCACAGCCTTTTCTATTAGCTTAAAGCTACTAAGGCAAGCTTTTCTTTGAAAGTTATCATAAGAATATCCATATTCGTATAAATACTTTAAAAACACCTCTCTTGTTCCAGAGCCTTCCTCTCTAAGTATTATTTTTTCTTTAAGTAAATCTTTAAAAGAAACTTCTCTACCTGCAAAGGGGTGATTTTTTTCACAAATACCTATTAATTCTTCCTTTTGAATAAGCTTGAAATCGTAATTTTTCTTATCAAAGCTACCTTCAATTAATAAAATATCCAGCTTAAAAGAGTTTAATAATTTAAATAAATTTTTCGTGTTGTCTATAATGACTTCAAGATTTATATTATCTTGACTTAGTAAAGACATAACTTCATTTTCAATTGTATATTCCCCTATTGTTTTCGTTGCTCCAATAGAGATTTTTTTTACATAAGAAGGTTTTAGAGTTTCTTTATAAGAAAGCTCATTATAAATCATAGCCCTAGCATGCTTTTCTAAGGAAAGCCCCTCTTTTGTCTTTGTTAGCTTCTTATTATTATAATTAAATAACTTACACCCATATTCCCTTTCTAGAAACTGAATGTGCTGAGTAACTGCTGGTTGTGTAATATTTAAAATCTCAGAAGTTACTCTATAATTCATGCTCTCACAAAGCTTTAAAAAAGTATATATTCTATAATCTAACATAATACCCTCCTTATATCAATAAATAATATTTATTGACATATAACAAATCATTATTTTATTTTATCATAAATAAATGATAGAATAAATACAAATACTAAACTTTAGCGGAGGCATATCATGAAAAAATATAAACTAAGTATTATCCCTGGCTTTATTGCTTGTATTCTTATAGCATTTTTTTCAATATTTTTAGAAAATTTATTACCAATTCATTTAATTGGTTCTTCAGTTATCGCCCTATTTATTGGGATAGTTATAAATTCTATGTTCACTTTTGACACATTAAATGATGGAGTATCTTTTGCTTCAAAAGATATTTTAAGAATAGCAATTATTATTCTAGGGGCTTCTTTAAGCGTTGGAACGATTTTAAGTGTAGGGAAAATTTCTCTTTATGTAATGACTTTTACTCTTATCACTTGCTTTTTTGGGGGATATTTTATAGGAAAAGCCTTAGGACTTAACTGGAAATTATCAAACCTTATTTCTGCTGGAACAGGAATATGTGGAGGCTCAGCAATTGCAGCTATTGCCCCTGTTATTGAGGCGAAAGACAGTGATATCGCTTATGCAATGTCTGCTACCTTTCTTTTCGATATGATTATGATTATCCTATTTCCAATTATGGGTCACCTTTTAGGTCTAAGCGATATGGCATATGGACTTTGGTCAGGAACTGCTGTAAATGATACTTCTAGTGTGGTAGCCGCTGGATACGCCTTTAGCGAAAGTGCTGGAGACTTTGCAACAATGGTAAAGCTTACTAGAACCTTATCTATCATTCCTATTGTAATTATTTTTTCTTTTATTAATCTTAAGCTTAAAAATAAAGACATGGAAGAAAATTCTCAAAAAGAAAGTCCTAAAGTAAATTTCTTATCTTTATTCCCATGGTTTATATTAGGCTTTCTTCTTTTGTCTGGAATAAATAGCATTGGACTTATTCCAGTAGAAGTATCTACTTTCTTAAAAGAACTTAGTAAATTCCTTATGGTAGTTGCCTTAGCAGGGATTGGTCTTAAAACCAATTTTAAAGACATGAAACAATCAGGAATTAAACCGATGATACATGGATTTATCATTTCTTTACTAGTTGTAGTTGTAGCAATAGGGGCTCAGTGGACTATGGGGCTTGTTTAAAAAAATAAGCTGGCTAAATGTCAGCTTATTTACTTCTAGCCCTATAAACCTACCCCCTAACACCCTTAAACCCTCCTTGCTTTCCTGCTTTTCTTTATGTATAATGATAATATAAATATTTATATTATCTTTGGAGGCATATTTATTATGAAATTTTTTAAAAAGAAAAAACTAACTCAAGAAGATATACCTGCTCAGTGGCGATACCCCAAAATATATGAAGAGGAAGAGATAGAGACCCTAAAAGAATACATTCGTGAAAAATATGGTGAATTTGAAAATGTACTATGTGAAACTGTATCACCAGGTATCCATCTGGACATTGCTGTAATAAAGCCAACACCTAAAAGAGATTACTACACCTTTGTTACTATGGGCATGGGTGCTCGTGAAATGAATGGGCCAAAAGAATTATATGAGTACCACCTTGAAAGAGCAGAGCTTGTTATCCACCTTCCAAAAAATTGGAACATCTCAGGGGATGATGAAATTTGGTATTGGCCTATAAGGTGGCTTAGAAAATTAGCAAGACTTCCTATTGTGGATGATACATGGCTAGGTCATGGACATGTCATTCCCACAGAGGATCCTGTAGCAGAGGATGTTTTACTTAACCATATAATGATCATTTATGATGAAGATAAAAGGGTAAGTCTTAGCAAAGATAAGCATATTGTTTTTTACACACTAATACCTCTATATGAAGAGGAAGTGGAATATAAACTGAAACACAAAGCTAATAATTTAATTGAGCTCTTTGAAGAAAATGAAATCCCTTACCCTTATGTAATAGATAAAAATCGTAAAAATGTTTGTAAAGGATAATGCTCTTTTAAATTTCATAAACTAACAAACTTTCCATAAATAAAGAAATAAGCTGACTAAATGTCAGCTTATTTTTTCTATTTATATAATTACCCCTTTAAAACCTCACCTCTACAGCCTCATTTACCTCCACGTAATCCTCCCCTAGCAAAGAGTTAAAAGCTAGAATATTAACACCCTTATTTTTTGCATTTAAAAGGGCATTATAAAAATCCCTTTCATTTCTTGTGTTAGGGGTAAAATATTCCACATTTTCCAGCTTAATAATAAATACAATAAAGGCATCAAAGCCTTCTTCTTTTCCCTTTATTAATTCATTAATATGCTTTATCCCCCTAAGGGTTGGGGCGTCAGGAAATCTACAAACCCCCTCCTCTTCTAAAGTCACAGACTTTACCTCTATTAAAGCTTTCTTCTCATTGTTTTCTATATAAAAATCAAACCTAGAATTATAATACTTATATTCTTTTTTTAAGTAGCTTATATTTTCATATCCATTTAATATTATTTTTTTCTTCATTAAAGCTTCATAAAAAACTTCATTAGCCGCAATGGAATCAATATTTACTAAATAATCATTTTTATAAACACTAATTAAATCGTACTTTGTCTTTCTTGTGGCTTTATCACTAGGCTGTAAAATTACTTCCCTATTTTTTATAAGTAATTCTTTGCACCTACCAGTATTTTTTACATGAACAACCTCTTCTTCTCCATCAACCAAACATCTTGCGATAAAGCGATTTTCTCTTTCTAAAAATATAGCCTTTAATGTATTTTGATACTTCATCTATTTACGCTCCTTTTTTATATTATAATGTAAATAGAAATTAATTTCAAATATTGTATATATATGTTGCATATTTCATGAAAATAATTTACAATTGTTGTGTAAATGGGAAGTTACAAATTTTTTACAAATGACAAATGCGAGTTTTACCCTTGCCATAAAGAAAATGTAGATAAATTTAACTGTATTTTTTGCTACTGCCCCCTATATTTCCTGGGAAAAGAGTGTGGTGGTGACTTTATTTATACAGATAGTGGCATAAAAGATTGTAGCAACTGTGTAATCCCCCATAAACATGAAAACTATGACTATATAATAAAAAAATTATTAGAACATACAAATAAGCAAAATAAGAGGTAGATATGGATATAAAGGCTGTTGTGATGGACTTAGATCACACTTTGTTAGCTGAGGAATTTGAGACAAATGAAAAAAATATTGAGCTTTTTGCTAAGCTTAGAAAAAATGGGTATACTTCTATAATATGTACTGCAAGAGGGTATTACGAAGCATATTACTTTGTTGAGAAGTATAAACCTGATTATGTGATTTGTGATAATGGAGCTAAAATATATAGCTATGTTAGTGGAAGGGAAGAAATAATATTTAAAAAACCCCTTGACACTCACATCGTAGAGGATGTTTTTGCAAAAATAAAAGAATATGATAACTTATATTTCATAATAGAAAATGGAGAAGATATATATTATAATTCTAACGAAAAAGTTTCTGCTTATGTTACTTTAATGGAAGACTTTTTTTATAGAACGAAACTAGTCTATCCACAAATGAATTATTATTTAATTGATTCTATAAAAGATGTTCCTTATGATAAAGGAATTTTTAGAATATATTTTAATGATTTTTATGATAATGAAATAATTCACACTGAACTTGAAGAATTTTCAAAGAAACACAATGACCTTAAATATATTTCTACATTTAAGAAAGCTTATGAATTTGGAATGAGTGATAAAGGTGTTGGTGTAAAATATTTACTAGGGCACTTAAACTTAAAAAAGGAAAATGCTATTGCCTTTGGAGATAGTTTAGCTGACATTCCTATGTTTAATGAAGTTGCAATAGGAGTTAGTGTTGCAAACGCTAAAGATGGGTTAAAAAAGATTAGCAAATATATATGTGATAGTGTTTATGATGATGGGGTTGCTAATTTCTTAAAAGATTATTTAGGGCTTGGGGAGTATGAAAGTGACAAAAAATAATATTTATTCTAATTTTAGTAAATATTATGATGAATATATTAGGGGTTATGACTACGAAAAATGGTTCTTATATTTAAAGGAAATTAGCGCCTTAGATACTTTAAAAAACAAAGATATCCTAGATTTAGGTTGTGGAACTGGTCTACTGAGTATTTTATTTGCCCTTGAAAAAAGTAAGGTTGTTGGAGTTGACTTAAGTGAAGATATGCTAAGAATTGCTGACCAAAATGCCTTTAACAATAGATGTAGAATTATTTTTATGCTAAAAGATATGAAAAACTTCTATATTGATAAGAAGTTTGATTTTATTTATTCTTCTTGTGATAGTATAAATTATCTACAAAGTTTAGATGATTTTGAAACTTTAATGAAAAATGTTTATAAAATGCTAAAAGACGGGGCTATTTTTACCTTTGATATTATTAATAAAGATAATCTTAGCTTAAGAGATGAATTTGAAATAGATGACACCACAATTACATTCCATAGAAAAATCAAAGAAAATTTTTTAAAGACTAATATAGAGTTTAAAAATAAAGATTCTTTCTTTTTAGAAGAACATATACAGTATCTTTATAAGCCATTAGAAATTACTAAGATATGTGAAAATATAGGCTTTAACACCTCAGTAGTAGAATTTATGAAAGATGAAAACTCAGAAAATAATCCACCTTTAAAATATCAAGTAATTTTAAGAAAATAGTCCTTTTAAATATTGACAAAATTATAATAAATATGTATAATATTCATTACTGGTCGCATAGCTCAGCTGGGAGAGCACCTGCCTTACAAGCAGGGGGTCATAGGTTCGAGCCCTATTGCGACCACCATTTTTTTTAAAGGTATTATAAATTAAATATAATATAAAGAAATTTAACCTCACTGTTTAGTGGGGTTTTTTTGTGTATTGTTATATCTTTTCTAAAATGCTTAGGGAGTACAAAAAAGCAAATACAATAAGTATGTTTTATATAACTTGACATTATACGAATAGTGGGCTTATAATTTTATTAAGGCAAAGGGTGAGAGAAGAAGATGTTTGCAACATAAAATATTTTAATAAGAGGTGTATGTATGAAAGCAACTGAAACAACGGTTTTAAATTTCATTGGTGGATTGGATAAGGTATTCATAATACCTCCTTTTCAGCGAAATTACGAATGGAACTACGAACAATGTGAAGAGTTATTCCAAGACATCATAGAAGCTTACAACAAAGGAAAAGCTCATTATTTAGGAAATATAGTATATTACAAAGGAAAAAATGATGGTGCCATATACAGCGAACTTATTTTAGTTGACGGTCAACAAAGGATAACCACAATATTATTATTGCTTTGCGCTCTAAGGGATTCATTTCCAGTAGACGATGATACTGTTCGCAGCATTAACAACAGATATTTATTAAATGACATTCTAGGCAATGAATTTAGAGTTAGATTAAAACAAACAAGTTATGACACTAATACTTTCATGTCAGTTATTTACAAAACGCCAATAGAAAACAAAAATAATAATGTTTTTAAAAACTATACTTTTTTTCTTAAGCTAATCAATGAATGCGGGATAAGCCCTGTTGATTTATATAAGACAATTCCTAAGTTGGAAGTAGTTGATGTTAATCTACAAATAGAAAATGATTTAAACGCTGTACAAACTGTGTTTGAAAAAATCAACTCTACTGGCAAAAAATTAACTCCAGCCGATCTGATTAGGAATTATCTATTACTAGCTCAAACCTCTGCTGAGCAAGAAAGATTGTATGAAGATTACTGGGTTAAAATTGAACAACTCGTTAGCAACAATAATATATCAAAATTTGCTAGAGATTATTTGATTATAAATATATTTGAAGATGTTACAGAAGTAAAAACATATAAAATGTTCAAAGAACATTTTATTGAGAATAATGCACTAAAAATTGATATTTTAAAAGATATGTATAAATACGCCCAATATTTTAGGTGGTTAAAATTTGAAGAATGCCCTAACCCCAAAATTAATGCTATCATAAAATATTTAAATTATATTAAAACAGATGATATCTATCCCCTATATCTATATTTGTTTGATAAGCTATATAAGGAAAACTCAACTGAATTAACAAAAATACTACGCTTATTATCTGATTTTATGATAAGGTATAGAATAGTTTCGCCATCTGGTGGTGGTGGTTCTTTACGTTCTGTAATTCATCAGCTACTAGAAAACTTAAACTCTGGAGCAATTCAAGCTAGTTATGAAAATATTTATTTTGAACTATCAAATAGCAATATGCCTTCAGGACGATATCCAGATGATGAAGAATTTAAAACTGCACTGATGAATTCTGTCGGCATAAATTATGCTAAAACTGTTTTATTAAGAATTGAAGAAACTGAAACTAAAAACGCCCCAACCGAGTTGAATAAAGTTACTATTGAACACATAATGCCACAAACATTAAGTCCATGGTGGATTGAACATTTAATGGGTGCAGAGAATGCAGAAAAAATTTCTCAAAAATATTTAAACTGTATTGGAAATCTAACGCCCATCTCACAAGGATATAACTCTAAAATCTCCAATAATCCTTGGCATGATAAGGCAAAAGAGTTGCAAAATGTTCAATTTAAAATTACAACAGAACTTAGTAGCAACACTTCTTGGAATGAAAAAAATATTGAAGCAAGAAACCGTGACTTAGCTGAAAGGGCTTGCAAAGCGCTTACCCCTCCACTGCTAAGAACTAGAAAGTATCAAGCCAAGAATGCTTCTAATGATTTTACTGATGGAGTATATCCTATTTCAGACCTAACTACCCCTATGTCTGGTGCAACACCAGAATCTATTATATATGAAGATAATAATTATGAAGTAACAACTTGGAGGGATTTATTATGTGTTATATGTTCTTTAGCACACAATATAGATAAGTCATTATTCCATGAAATAGTGCAAAAAAATACGATACACAAATCAACATCTAAGAAAAATTATCCAAAAAAAGACCCTATTATTACAGATGATTATAATCTTCTTGGTGAAGCTAACCCAATAAAAGGAAGTGTATATTTTTCTGAAGGAAATATAAGCTCTGACAGGGTTAGAGTTTATGCTAAACAACTTCTTGATATATATGGCGTTACTGACAGATTTCAAATTTCTGTAAAAAGTAGATAATACCCCCCTCAAAAAAAAGTAGATTACAAAAGTAATCTACTTTTATTTATTTTACTCCCAAATATTTAGCCCCTTTATTTGTGCTTCTAATTCACTAGCCATAAATAGTCCCTCATACATTTCATTTGGTGGGTATGTAGACACACTTGCAAGACCCTCTAAAACCAGTTCATTATTTAACATAGTGTCGTCATCTAAATATACATAAGCTAAAAGCCTACCATACTTATCCCTTTCTTCTTCATCAAATTTTAAGCGAACTGTATAACCACTTTCTATAATCTTTTTCTGACTAAACTCATAAGCTTCTTCCCCAAAAGGTTCCTCTCCTATACTTGGATGCTTTGTTTCTGGGGTGTCTATTCCTATAAGCCTTAAAGACTCCTCCTGCCCCTCATAAATCACTTTAATAGTGTCCCCGTCTACTATATCACTTACATAAATATTATCAACCCCTCCAAAATATGAAAGGATAAAAGGGATAGCTCCAATTATAAGAACCAATATAATAAGATATGGATTTTTTGTTTTTTTACTTTCTTTTTTTAGTGTATTGTATATTTTTTTATTCATTAACTCTGCTTCTTCCTTTTAATTAATACAGAGTATATTATACCATAATAAGCTAAAATAAATATGATAATATTATTTATAAACTTTTTACACTTTAAAAAAAATAATAAAAAAAAGCATTTACTGCTAAATGCTTTTCTTTCCTTAAATCTTTGCCTTTATATTAAAAAGAGCATTTTTCTCAAGCCTTGAAACTTGAGCTTGACTTATCCCAATTTCCTCAGCCACCTCAATTTGAGTCTTTCCTTGATAAAATCTTTTATTAATAATTTCCTTTTCCTTATCGTTTAGATTTTTTACAGCTTCTGTAATTGATATTTTCTCCATCCAATTATCTTCTAAATTTTTCTCATCTTTTACATTATCTAGGATATACATACTATCCCCTTTGTCATTTGATATTTTTTCAAATAAAGAACAAGGGGGAGCTATTGCATCTAAGGCTAGATTTAATGTTTTTAACTTTACTTCAAGAATGTCTGCAATTTGCTGATTTGTTAAGTTTAAATCTTGATATTCCTCTTTTAACTTCAAGGCTTTATAAGCTACATCTTTTAGGGATCTGCTAACTCGTATAATGCCCCCATCTCTTAAATGTCTTCTAATTTCTCCTATAATCATAGGAACTGCATAAGTGCTTACTTTAACATTATAAGAAGGATCAAAATTGTCAACTGCTTTTATAAGACCAATACACCCAACTTGAAATAAATCGTCCATGTTTTCATTTCTACTAGAAAATCTTTGTACCACGCTAAGGACTAACTTTAAATTATGAAGTATAAACTCATCCTTAAGATGTTCCTCCCCATTTTTAATCCTCTTAATCATTTCTTGATTTTGCGCATCTGTTAAAGTTTTAAGGTTTGCTGTGTTCACCCCTGAGATTTCTACTTTTCTTATCATACCTTACATATACCCCTTTTGCTAATAAATTTAATACTAATAATTAAATTTTTAACATTTGAGAATATATATATACTAAAAATAAAATGGAATGTATTGGAATAAATTATTCAATATATTTTTTTGTTAAAGACATTACAAAAAATGCGCTTGTGCTTATACCAAGGCCACCTTGTAAAATACAAAGCATCTTCCCTATATTTGTCCTTGGAGCAACATCCCCAAAACCAATTGTAGTAAAAGCACTTCCTGAAAGATATATACTATTTACTAAACTGTCTATTAAATTATAATTGTTTAAAGGAAAAGAAATGGCGTCTATTATAAAATAAATAAAGCCAAAAAATACTATTGAAGATATAGAAAAAAGTATCGCGTTAAAAGGTTTATAACCATATCCTATAGAATATTTTAAAAAATAATTAGTTAATAACATAGAATATTTTTTTATAATATTTTTCTCTTTTTCTATTCTTATACGGTTTCTCATATTTGTCATATCATATTTCACTTTTAAATATAATCTTCCATTTGTTTTTTTTGAAGACTTCTCAATAAGCTCATATCCATTTATATTTTTTGTGACTATCTTTTCATAATCACAGTTATATACTTTTTCAATAAAAGATTTTTCCTGCCTAAAAGTATTTATTTTCCCACCTTCTAAAAAATCCATACGCACTACATTTGAATATAATAAAGTAAAGTTTTTAGAATAAAACTCTAAAAATATATACCCAATATTACAATTTACAAAATAACAATAATAAGCACATCTATTATTTTTAGA
>CAYJAA010000039.1:0-11756 GCA_964368185.1 uncultured Lachnospiraceae bacterium
GAGCCCCTAAAATAAACATACCCACAAAGGCCTATAAGTCCTGTAATGATAAAAAATAAGGCAGAAATATAACTACTCATTTTTATAGCTTTCTGGGTTTTTCTTATATTATCACTTATTAAAAGTCTTTGCACAAAAGGGGGAAGAAGTAACTCCCCAAGGGCAAAGGTTAAAAATAAAGAAATAAACTCTATAATATGACCTTTTTCTACTATAGAAAAAAAACTAGAGGGGACATTATTTATAATATTATCAATCCCTCCACTATAATAAATAGAATATAAAAGTAATATAGGCATAGCAAAAAACAGTAAAATAAACTGTACTGTATCGCATTTAATAATAGCTGACATTCCCCCAAGACTTGAATAAATTATAATTATACTAAAAGAAATCACGACCCCATAAAAGGTTTGAATATTAAAAAATACACTAAAAATATACCCCATAGCCCCTACTTGAGCTCCTAGCATAGTGCTACAAATTAAGAAAGAAAACACCCCACAAATAATACCAGCTTTTTTCCCATAAGATGATATCATAATCTGCCCAAGGGAAGTTTTCCCTTTTAAGCTTTTTAGCCTTGGTATCAAAAATTTACCAACGATAAATAAACTTATAGAAAATCCCATAAGAGCAAAAATATTAGAAATCCCACTACTATAGACCTTTGCTGCATTTCCTGAAGAAAAGCCCCCTCCTATAAAAGAGGCACTAATAGTAGCCATTATCACAAAAGTAGAATAGATTTTATTTGAAAGGGCAAACTCCTTTGTAGAGCTAATTTTTGAGCTTTTTATTCCAAAGATAAGTATAGTAAGTAAGTATAAAACAACAATAATATAATCCATAATAACCTCTAAAAAATTATACTATCCTTTTTATATAAATATGACGATATTTTCTCTTTGTATATTTATTTTTTTTAAAAAACTTCACATAATATTATCCTTATTAATTTATACAATTTATTTATGTTTTTTATGAATTTTCCATTTTTTTTACATCTATTTTGTTTACATTTCACTAACTTATCTGTTGTAATTTAAAATAATAGATGGAAGGAATATGTACATTATGAAAAGTTATCAAAGCATTATAAAAGAATTAAGGCAAGACAGTGACTTAAGTCAAAGTAAGATTGCTGAAGTCATTCAAACAACTCAACAACAATACTCAAAATATGAAAATGGTCATTCGGAAATACCAGCTAAAACAATTGCTTCTCTTGCGAAGTTTTATAACATTTCTGCTGATTATTTACTAAATTTAAAAAGTGATAAGTTAGAAGGTCGGTCTATAGAAGATATTAAAAAAATTGACCCTTTATCTTATAAAATTATAAAAAGCTTAAACTCCTTAAATGAAGAAGATAAAAATGATGTCCTTGAATATATAAATCTATTAGCATTTAAAAGATGTAATTCAAAATAATATATTTTGCTTTTATAAAAATAAAACCATACTTAAGCTTAAGTATGGCTTTTTTTATATTATAAATTTGTTAAAATACTTCTTTAACTTTATCCCAAAAGCTTTTTGCGCTTTCATGAGAAGCCTGCCCTGTAATGCTATCAAACTCCCTTAAAGCTTTCTTTTGTTTTTCATTTAATCTCTTTGGAACTTCTACAACAACTTTTATAAACTGGCTTCCCCTACCAAATCCGTTAATGTTGCTAACCCCTCTGCCTTTTAGTTTAAATATTTGCCCGGTTTGTGTCCCTTCTGGAATTTTAAGTTTTACCTTACCTTCAATGGTAGGAACTTTTATTTCATCTCCTAAAGCTGCTTGAGCAAAAGTGATTGGTATCTCACAGTGAATGTCAATACCCTCTCTTTTAAAGATTACATGAGGTTTAACATTAATATAGACATATAAATCTCCACTTCTTCCCCCCTTATCCCCAGCTTCTCCTTCTTCCCTTAAAGGTAGAACAGAACCTGTATCAACTCCTTGTGGAATATTTATAGTAATAGTTCTTTGTTTACTTACTTTCCCTTTCCCATTACATGTCTTACAAGGGTTTATTACAATTGTTCCCTCCCCACCACATTTATCACAAGTCTTAACTGTTTGAATCATCCCAAACATACTTCTTTGCTGAACTCTAATTTGTCCACTCCCACCACATTTATCACAAGTTTTTATATCGCTTTGGCTTTTTGCCCCTTTTCCACCACAGTCATCACAACGCTCATTCCTAGTAAGCTTTATTTCCTTACTAGCCCCAAATATAGCCTCTTCAAATGTTAGGGTTAAATTAATACGCATATCCCTACCCTTTTGAGGGCCTGACCTACTTTGTTGAGAGGAAAATCCTCCCCCAAACATATTCCCAAATATATCCGAGAACATATCTTCAAATCCACCCCCACCAGAAAAGCCTCCGCCCCCCATACCATTAGGGTCTACTCCAGCATGACCAAATTGATCATATCTAGATTTTTTATCTGGGTTAGATAAGACTTCGTAAGCTTCGTTAAGTTCTTTAAATTTGTCTTCTGCAACTTTATCATCAGGGTTTCTATCAGGGTGATACTTCATAGCTAGTTTTCTATAAGCTTTTTTCATCTCATCTTCACTAGCTCCTTTACCTACCCCTAAAACCTCATAATAATCTCTTTTATCCATAAATCCTCCTAAGAAATAACTCTAAATAAATCAAGTCAATATTATAGCATAAAAACCGCTTTTTACAAAACGGATTTTATGCTAATTACTTCTACCTTAATAAAGGTATCAATATTTTATATTTTTTTGTTTTATTTATAAATTATTTATCCTCATCCACTACTTCATATTCTGCATCTACTACACCATCATCATTTCCTTCACTACCACCCATATCTTCAGGGTTTGCTCCTTGGTCTTGATATAGTTTTTGTGCTATTGGATAGAAAGACTCACTTACTTTTTCAGTTGCTTCTTTAATAGCTTCAATGTCTTGTCCTTCTAGCTTTTCTTTTAAGTCTTTAATTGTAGCTTCAACTGTTTCTTTTTCTTCACTTGTAACTTTATCCCCTAATTCTTCTAAGGATTTTTCTGTTTGATAAATAATAGAATCTGCATTATTTCTAGCTAGTACTTCTTCTTCTTTTGCTTTATCTTCTGCTGCATATTGTTCTGCTTCTTTTACAGCTTTTTCAATGTCATCATCACTCATATTTGTAGAAGATTGAATTACTACATTTTGAACATTCCCTGTTCCTAAATCTTTTGCAGAAACATTTACAATCCCATTTGCATCAATATCAAAAGTAACTTCGATTTGAGGAACTCCTCTTCTTGCTGCTGGAATTCCTGTTAGTTGGAATCTTCCTAGGGTTTTGTTACCACTAGCCATTCCTCTCTCCCCTTGAAGAACATGAATGTCTACAGCAGTTTGATTATCTGCAGCTGTTGAGAATACTTGACTTTTCTTTGTTGGAATTGTTGTATTTCTCTCAATTAGTCTTGTAGATACGCCACCTAGAGTTTCTATTCCAAGAGAAAGTGGTGTAACATCAAGAAGTAGTACATCTTTAACATCTCCTGCTAAAACTCCTCCTTGAATTGCTGCTCCAATAGCAACACACTCATCTGGATTAATCCCCTTATCCGCATCTTTACCTGTAATTTTTTTAACAGCATCTGCTACTGCTGGAATTCTTGTAGAACCCCCTACTAAAACTACTTTATCAATTTGGTTTGCACTTAAGCCAGAATCAGCAATCGCTTTTTTCACAGGCTCAATTGTTTTTTCAATTAAATCATTTGTAAGCTCATCAAATTTAGCTCTTGAAATAGTAATATCTAAATGTTTTGGTCCATCTGCTGTGGCTGTAATAAATGGAAGATTTACATTTGTAGTTGTAGCTGAAGAAAGTTCAATTTTCGCTTTTTCAGCTGCATCTTTAAGTCTTTGTAGAGCCATTTTATCACTAGATAAGTCAACACCTGTATCTTTTTTGAATTCAGCTGTTAAATAATCCATAACTCTTTTATCAAAGTCATCCCCACCTAAGTGGTTGTTTCCACTTGTTGCTTTAACTTCAAATACTCCATCTGCTAACTCAAGGATAGACACATCAAATGTACCTCCCCCAAGGTCATAAATCATTACAGTTTGAGCCGCGTCTTTATCAAGTCCATAAGCAAGAGCTGCTGCTGTTGGTTCGTTGATAATTCTAAGAACTTCAAGACCTGCAATTTTTCCTGCATCTTTTGTAGCTTGTCTTTGAGCGTCTGAGAAATATGCTGGAACTGTGATTACTGCTTTTTCTACTGTTTGCCCTAAGTAACTTTCTGCGTCTTTTTTAAGTTTTTGTAATATGAAAGCAGAAATCTCTTGTGGTGTATGATTTTTACCATCAATAGAAACTTTATAATCTGTTCCCATTTCTCTTTTAATTGAACTAATTGTTCTATCTGGATTTGTTACAGCTTGATTTTTTGCAACACTACCAACAAGTCTTTCTCCATCTTTTGTAAATGCTACTACTGATGGGGTAGTTCTAGCCCCTTCTGCGTTAGTAATAACTACTGTTTCTCCACCTTCTAAAACTGATACACATGAGTTTGTTGTACCTAAATCGATACCTATAATTTTTTCTTTACCCATAATAATTTTCTCCTCCTAAATTAGTGCTTATTTACTTTAACCATAGCTGGTCTTAGCACTTTTCCTTTATATTTATATCCATCTTGAAAAACTTCAAGAATTATGTCATCTTCTTTGTCTGGGTCATTTTCTATATTTACACCATAGTGAATATTTGGATCAAACTTTTCACCACTACACTCAATTTTTTCTAAACCTTCTTTTAAAAGCATTTCTTTTAACTGATTTGAAATCATTAAGACCCCATCATATAAGTCTTGATCTTTTATATTTTCTACCGCTAAAGCTCTATCAAAATTATCTATAATAGGAAGCAGTCCTTCTAAAACTTTACCACTTGCGTAAATAATAGTGTCTTCTTTTTCTTTTATGCTACGCTTTCTGAAATTGTCAAAGTCCGCCATTAATCTTAAATAAGAGTCATTGATTTCATTATATTTTTTTTCGAAATCATCCTCATTTTCTAAAACTTCCTCTATGGCTTCTTCTTCTACATTAATGTCATCACTTTCAAGTATTTCTTCTTCTAAGTTTTCATCCTTTTTCTTTTCTTTCATCTTTTCCTCACTTCTCAAATAATTTCGTTATATGCTTTGTAAGTTCCCCACTGAGTAAATCAAGGGTGGACACTGCATAATCATAATTCATTCTCGTTGGTCCAATAACTCCAATTGTTCCAATAGGCTTTCCATTTAACTTATAATTTGCTGTTATAATGGAACAATCTTTTAATTCTTCTCTTATATTTTCATCCCCAATTGTTATGGTTATGTCGTTATAAAAATTTTGGTTTAGCATACTTTTTATTGTATCTTCTTTATTAACTAAGTCTATTAAATTTTTTGCTTTTTCAACAGAATTAAATTCTGGATAGTTTAGTATATTACTAACACCCTTTGAATAAACTCTTGTATTTTCTTCTGAAATTAACACATCTTTTATATGTGGTATAATTTCTAAAAGAATAGAATTTTCTTCTAAGGAAAGCCCCTCAATAGCTGTGTTTAAAACATCTGAAAGATTATCTACTTTAATATCTTTTATGGCTACTAAAAGAGCATTATTTACTTTCCCTAGAGAATCATAAGTAATATCCTCTGAGAGCCTAATTTCTTTATTTTTAATTATACCCTCATTTGTTACCATAATAAGCAAAATTCTACCATAATCAATATAAACAAGTTTTATGTCCTTAAGACTTAAAGTGTCTAGTCTTGGAGAGACAATCAAAGAAGTGTAATTCGTCATTTTTGTTAGAACGCTTAATGTATGTTCTATAGCCTTATTTAGCTCTAGAATATAATCTTGATATACCCCTCTAACTTCCTTTTGAATTTTCTTATCAACTTTGTTAATCTCCATAAACTCGTCTACATATAATCTATATGCTTTTTGAGAAGGAATTCGTCCTGAGGAGGTATGTGGCTGTATTAAATATCCCATATCTTCTAAATCAGACATCTCATTTCTGATAGTAGCTGGAGATATTCCAAAATTATGCTTTTTCTCTAAAGCCCTTGAGCCTATCGCTTCTGCTGTTTCAATATAATCTCTAATAATTGCATTTAAGATCATATATTTTCTGGAATTTTGATACATTTTCACCCTCCTTAATCTTATTTTATTGTTAGCACTCATTTAGGTAGAGTGCTAACACAAACATAAGATAACATTTTTAGAATACTTTGTCAATAGAAAAAATACTTTTAATTTATTTTTAATTTATTTATTATATTTAATCAATTTTAATATATAAAAAAAGAAGTATTCCCTTATATAAAGGAATACTTCTTGTCATTTTTATTTTAGTATATATTTTAGAAAAATAAGATACTTGGGCCAATAATAAATATATTTAATATAATTGATTTAATTAAAGCATTTAAAATTGGAGGGCTTTGAATTGCCCTTAGAACTTTACCTATTAAAAGGGTAAATACAATTACAACGCCAAGACCCATAAAGTCTTGAGCTATATTACCAAATCCAAAGGCAAGAAGTATAATAGCATTAATGAAAATTCCACCAAAGTTAATCATACACATAATAGTTCTTTCCATAGGAGTCATATGGAATATATTTCTTTCTTTTTCATCAATATAAAATATAAACCAAGTTAGTAGTGAATATATAACAATCCACAATGATTTAATAGAAACCAGTGGCATAACAATATTAAGCCCGCCATAAGTAAGTAGAATAATACCTATACTTACAATAAGAAGTACGGTTAATCCTCCTGAATAATTACCTCTATCCTCACACTTAGTAAATATATCACTGCCTATATCTTGTCCATAGTTTGTTCTATAATAAAGAGCATATAAAACTATTCCATATCCTGAAATAATAGCGATTTTAATTACTGAAAAATAAGGAACAGGAATAAATCTTCCTACGAAATAATAAATTATCATAGCTATTACAGCAGAGATAAATATTCCAGGAATATAGGCTAATATCTTATGTAAGAAATAACTTTTAGTTAGCTCTCTATTTCTTGTTGCATAAAATTCATTATCTTTTAAACTGCCATATATCAACATAATAATAATAAATATTATTCCAAGAAGCCCCCACAAAATAGGTCCACTGAAATTAATCATATTATTTTTTGTATAAGCAACCCCGTCTATATTACATATATGGGAAACAACTGCTTCTATAACCTCAGGGTTTGACATCTCATCTCTAGAAGATAAGGTGTCTACAATTGTCAAATCTACATTATTATCTGTTGCAAAAACAGGATCATCACTAGGCCTTGTTAAATATTCTACTAAAGCTTCATTTTCTTCAATAGAAGAAGAGTCATTTCCACTTGAGGCTACAATATGTATATCTTCTCCTGGGTTTGATATATTAAGGTCATTTATAAAAGCTACATTTTCTTCTTCTACAAAGTTAATAATATCAAAGTCAATTTTCTTTAAAATGTTCGTGTCAATAGATACAAAAGTTAAACTTTGAGGGTCAAAAAATCCTTTAGTAGCAGTTTGCAGTACGCTCCTTGCTGCTGCTCCAGCAGAAACAATATGTATATCTTCTTCTGATAAGTGAGCTACTTGAGAAAATGATACTACCCCTGTATAATATTGCTCGGCTAAATACTGAGAAGACTTATATCCAAAAGGAATCGCTCCTGTACTCATACCTTGGGATGGAAAATCAATAGTATACACATGATATCCCATTCTATTAAATTCTTCTATCATCAAATATAAATCTTTAGAGTTATATGATAAGTCATTTAAAATCATAACCCCTTTATCAAGAGTCCCTTTAAGATATCTTGCGTCAATTTCCTCTGAATCAAGGTTGAAATAATTAACATTTTCCATTTGATAATAAGCGTCAAAAGTGGAATATTGAAACAAACATCCACAAATAACAATTAAACTTAGTAAATATATTAATATTTTATTTTTCTTCATAAATAACAACTCCTAAAAAAGTTTACTAATAATTATATCATGTTTTTACTTACTAGCAAAATAATTTATTTAAAAAATATCTTCCCTGTCCTCTATCTTGTCTAAATTCTTTAAGGTATGAGCCCCCTTTTTAATGCTACTAATCCCAAACTCTTTTCTAATATCGTCTATTACACTTTCAATTTCCTTTTGCTTTTTGTCATCTTCATTTGTGCTTAAAAAAGTAGTCTGTTCAAATACGCAATTAGAAAGCCCCCCTACTTTTACCCCAAGAAGGCGTAACTTTTCCCCTTTGTAACAATCTTCAAAAAGCTCCATAACTGTTTTTAATATAGTGTGAGTGGAACTTGTGTGAAAATCTAGGGTTTTTTGATGGGAATAACTAGAAAAAGCATAGTCTTTTAAAACAATCCCTACTGAATTTCCCCTTAGATTTTTTTGCCTTAATCTAATGGCTACACTCTCACTAAGTACCATAAATATATTTTTAATTACTTCATAGTCATTTGTGTCTTCTTTTAGTGTAGTGCTGTTGCCAATACTTTTAGGTAGCTTTACACTACTATCAACAATACTATCATCTATCCCCCTTGAATACTCATAAAGAGTTTTGCCAAGGGCGGTTTTAAAGTGAGACTGTAAAAAAGATAAACTCTTACTTTTTAGCTGACCAATTGTAAATATATTAAGGGAGTTTAACTTCCCCGTTGTTTTTCTACCCACCATAAACAATTCACTAACTGGAAGAACTTCCATTTTTTCTCCTAGCTCCCTTAAATATAAGGTATTTACAGCATCTGGCTTTTTCAGCTCCCCTGCCATTTTTGCTAGTAACTTATTTTCCCCTATCCCAATATTTACACTAAAGCCTAGTTCACTTTTAACTCTTTCCTTAATCTCATAAGCAATTTTCTCATGGTCTCCAAATAAATTTTTACTACTAGTATAATCTAGAAAATATTCATCAATAGAATATTTTTCAATACAGTCACAATAATCATATAATAAGGAATATAACTTATTTGAATAATATTTATAAATAGAAAAATTAGAGGGCGCCACAACTAAATCCCCTGCCTTTTTTCTAGCAGAAAATAAAGTTTCTCCTGTTTTTATCCCAAGCTTTTTTGCTGGTTCTGATTTTGCAAGGACAATCCCTTTCCTACTTAATTCATCTCCCCCAATAACACTTGGAATCTCCCTTAAATCTACCCCTTTTTGTCCACTGTCTTTCCTATAAGTAGCTTCCCAGGATAAAAACGCATTATTTACATCTATATGAAATATAATCCTGTCCATAATAACCTTTCTTACATTATAACCTTATATAATTTACTTTTTATTTATCCACTGTTTTTTTACTTTTTATATATAAATAAAGTCCACACTCTACTCTTTTTTTAAGAAGTTCACACCCTGTTTCATAGGGAATATTAATATCATTATTAAAGTTATAATTATTTGCCAAACATCCTCCACTACAAAAGTATTTACTAAAACAGTCTTCGCAGTTTTTATTGTCTTGCAAAGTGCAGCTATAAAAATCTTTCCTTAAATCTTCATTTAAAGAACTATCATTAATGTGCCCTAAATTAAATTTATTATCCCCTACAAATTGGTGACATGGATATACATCTCCATTTGGTGTAACTGAAATATATTCACAACCTGCCCCACATCCAGCAATTTTCTTATATTCACACTTATCATTATCTAAGTCCATATTAAAGTGGAAAAATGAAAATTCTTTATCTGTTCCTTTGTTTTTAAGATATATATCTAAAAGCTTATCATAAGAGTCTTTAAGCATTTCAATATGAGAAGATTTTATAGCATAATCATTCTCTTCTAAAGCAACAACTGGCTCCATTGATATATTTTTAAGACCTAAACTGGCTAAGTGCTCTACATCTTTTTCAAAATCTAAGGCATAAGCTGTATAAGTTCCTCTAATATAATAATCTTTTTTTAGCTTATGTCTTAAGAAAGCAACTTTTTTAATATTTTCTATAATAAGCTCATAACTCCCCTTATTATTAATTGTAGGTCTTGTGTAGTCGTTAACTTCTTTACGCCCGTCGATACTAAGAACAACATTATCCATTTCTTTATTGAAAAACTCTATTTTTTCATCATCAATTAATAAAGCGTTAGTTGTCATAGTAAATCTAAATTTTTTATTATATTTTTTTTCCTCTACTCTTGCGTAAGCTACACACTCCTTAACCACATCATAATTCATTAGTGGCTCGCCCCCAAAGAAATCCACCTCTAAGTGATATCTATTCCCAGAGTTTTTAATTAAAAAATCAATAGCCCCTTTAGCAGTTTCTAAACTCATAAGCTCTTTTTTTGTATTAAAATCTCCCCCAGAAGCAAAACAATATCTACAAGCTAAATTACAATCGTGACTAATATGTAAACACATAGCCTTAATAACCCCTCCCTCATAGGGAGACTTATCTATTTTTTTCTCCTTAGTGTATAAAACATTATTTTTAACTAAGGTGTCTAGCTCTAAAATAACCTCTAAGATTTCTTCCTTAGAGTATTTATAATCAAATTTACAAATAATTTCTTCTTTATTAAACTTTTTATAATATTTTAAAATATCAAAAGTTATTTCATCTATACTAAACACGGCTGAAGAATTAATATCCAGCAGTATATATTCCTCTTTATATTTATATGTATGTATTGGCATATTTTTTTCTCCAAAAAAATTAGGCAGGCTTATTAGCCCGCCTTAATTGATTTTTTATCTATTTATTATTTTCACAAGGTTGATTTCCAACTGTACAAGATGTTTTGCAAGCAGATTGACAAGATGTAGCGCACTCCCCACAACCTTTTGTCTTTTTATCTTTCTTCACTTCATTTATTTGAATAATATGTTTCATTTAATTCTCCTTAAAGTTTTATACCTTTATTATATAAGATAAATCCCTTTTTTTCAAGTACATTATCCTACATATTTTTTAAGCCTTTTTTATAAATACTTTCGTTTCTTTATCATTTAGCTTCATTTCTTCCCCGCTATTTTCTTCAAATACTATTTCCTCACATAAAGTTTCTTTTTTAATATACTCTAAATAAGATGAAATAGCATCTTTAATTACATCATCACAAAGAATAGAAATAGTAATTCTATCTAAAACTTCAAAGCCACTATTTTTTCTTGTTTGTTGAACTTTAGAAATAAACTCCCTTGCATACCCTTCTTTTATAAGCTCTTGTGATAGGGTAGTATCTAAAATTGTAAATAAATTCCCCTCTACTTGGACATTAAAACCTTCTTTAGCGCTAGTTCTAATTTCAACCCACTCTTTTAAGATTTCAATCCCCTCAAGGGTAACTTTTCCTGTCTTTTCTAAAATCTCAATTGTCTCTTTAGCATTACAATTGTTTAAAGCATTAACACTGTCTTTTACTTTGCTTCCTAAAATCTTCCCTGCTACTTTAAAGTCAAGCTTTAGAGAAAAGTCCATATAAGTTGATAAATCTTTAGGGAATAATACATTTTTTACATTTAACTCTTCTTTAATAAGCTCTGTTAAGTCCCCAACGATTTTCTCATCCCCTCCATAAATCAAAATATTTTCAACAGGTTGTCTTACTTTAATATTCGCCTCTTCCCTAGCTCCTCTACCAAGGCTTACTAAAGTTCTAACCATATCCATTTTAAATTCTAAATCTTTATTTATTAAAGAAGAGTTAAATG
>CAYJAA010000040.1:0-11625 GCA_964368185.1 uncultured Lachnospiraceae bacterium
TATTTTTTTTACAGTCATCAGATATATAGAAAGAATAATTATTTTAAGGTAAAAAATAGATTTTATATAAATTAAAAGAGAAAAAAGATTTATAAAACAAAAAGCACCATATTTACTACTTATATACTACTACTTAATAAAGTGGCATTATACTACTAAAGTAAAACTGCCCTCTATAAAAAATTCATAGAGATGTTTTATTTTTTTTACAGTCATCAGATATATAGAAAGAATAATTATTTTAAGGTAAAAAATAGATTTTATATAAATTAAAAGAGAAAAAAGATTTATAAAACAAAAAGCACCATATTTACTACTTATATACTACTACTTAATAAAGTGGCATTATACTACTAAAGTAAAACTGCCCTCTATAAAAAATTCATAGAGATGTTTTATTTTTTTTACAGTCATCAGATATATAGAAAGAATAATTATTTTAAGGTAAAAAGTAGATTTTATATAAATTAAAGGAGAAAAAGGATTTATAAATAAAATTAACTTTTTAAGAGGTATAGAAAATAAATAATATTAAAATTGTAAAAAAATGGCTTTGAAAATACTTAAAAAAAATGTTATACTATTTTTATATAAAACACAAATAAAAATAAGGAAATTTCCTTATTTTCTTCTTTAATGCAGTCATTAAAAAAAAGCGGAGGTTACTATGGCTCAATTATATTTTAGATATTCCAGTATGAATGCTGGGAAGTCTTTAGATGTACTGAAAATAGCTTACAATTACGAGGAACAGTCTAAGAATGTTTTGATTTTTAATTCTATACTAGATACTAGGTATGGAAAATCCGTTGTAGCCTCAAGAACAGGGATACAAAGGGATGCAATATCTTTTAGTAAAGAAACTGATTTTAAACAAATTGTTAAAAGTGAGCTGGAAAACAAAGATATTCACTGCATTTTAATTGATGAAGCCCAGTTTCTAACAAAAGCCCAAGTTTTAGACCTTACAGATATTGTAGATGACTACAATGTCCCTATAATCGCTTATGGTCTTAAAAATGACTTTAGTAATCAGCTATTTGAGGGAAGCGAAGCCCTTCTTATATATGCAGATAAAATTGAAGAAATTAAAACCGTTTGTTGGTTTTGTAATAAAAAAGCAACAATGGTTCTTAGAGTCGTAGACGGAGTCCCTACATATAGGGGGGAGCAAATACAAATCGGTGGAAACCAAAACTACATGCCAGTATGTAGAAGGTGTTATAAAAAACCAAATCTATAGTTTTAGGTGGGAGAGAAAAATGAAATATGATATTTTAGTATACAATGTAAAAATATACACAATGGACAATAAAGAAGACATCTATCATAATATGCTTATTAAAGATGGAAAAGTTACAAAGCTAATAAAAGAAGAATATCTTCCTGATGACATTGACGCAAATGATGATGTAGAATATATGATAAATGGCAGAAAAAGAGTTATGATTCCTGGGTTTATTCAAAACAAAAGTGTAATAAGCGCCCTAGCTCTTTGTTTAATGGATATGGATAAAGATTTAGTTATAGACAGTTATGAAACATTAACTCAGGCTATTTCATCTATGAAAAGAAAAGAAAAAAAAGAACTTATAGAGAAAGTTTGTAATAAGTTTATAAGTAGTGGGATAACTTTTGTAGAGATTGTAAATATTGTAGGAGATACTTCTTCTAGCCCAGTTTACAAACTAAACAAAGAAATTGCCTCTCATTTAAAAATAGATTATCACTTTCACACTTTAGAAAAAGATGAAGTTGCAACAAGAGAAAATGGTGGGGTAGAAATGGAAGAAGCTTTTCCTATTGACTACAAAAAAACTGCCAAAATGTTTTTTCCTATGAGACAAATGAAAAATTTTATAAATTCTGATTTAGAAGAAAGTGGCCAAAGCCCTTTTGATGCTTTTAAAGGCTGCACTTATGACTTTGCAAAAAAAGCAAAGAAAGAAAGTAGTAAAGGGCTTTTAAAGGAAGGATATGACGCTGATTTTATGCTTCTTGAAAAAGATCCTTTTTCAGAGGAAAAAATAGATATAATGGATATAAAAATTATGTCTACTCACATTGGTGGGAAGAAAATACCTCTTATTATGCACAAGGTGAAAAAAAGAAGGTTTGACTTCTTATAAGAAAAACCTTCTTTATATAAAATAAATATTAAACTGCTTTATAAAGCTCATCTTTTTCTGGTGGAAGAAGGTGAGTTTTTTCACTTTCTTCTATAATATAAATCTCTTTTTCTTCTATTAAACAACCTATTGTAGTTGCCTTAATATTTTCTTTTTCTAGATTTTCAATTAATAACTTATCATCTTTTGTTATGAAAATCATACTCCCACTAGAAATAAGTTTATATGGGTCTATGTCAAAGACATTTGCTATCTTTTTACTAACTTCATACATTGGGATTTTATCTTTTTCTATAATAGCTCCATACCCACTATTTTTTATAATCTCCCAAAGTCCCCCTAAAATCCCTCCCTCTGTTGCGTCATGAAGGAGAGAGCACTGGTTTTTAGCGGCAATAAGCCCTTCTTTAATTACACAAGTATGGTTAATAAGTTCCTTTGCAAAGTCTAGCTCTTCTTTTGTTAGCTCATTTTTCAAAGCCTCTTCTCTATCAAGGGCTAAAATTGCACTCCCCTCAATAGCGGCGTATTTGCTCATTACGATTTTGTCCCCTGGCTTTGGGTTGATAACTTCTGTTTTTTCTTTTCTTCCAATACATACACCACTTAAAATAAACTGGTTTACTGCGCTACTTACCTCTGTGTGTCCACCAATTAAAGTAATGTTATTTTTGCTACAAGTATCTAAAACATCTTCTACAACTCCCTCAACATCTTTTAGGGTAGCAAAAGGGGGAATTAAAATTGTAACCATCATTCCAACAGGCTTTGCCATAGCCGTTGCAATATCATTACAAGAAATATTAACGCAAAGCTTTCCTATCCCATTTTTACTTCCAGTAATAGGGTCTGTAGAAATAACAAACAAATCATTTTCAAAGTCTAATATACTAGTATCTTTTCCAACTCCAGCTCCAATTACAACTTCTTTATTATTAACTTTTATTTTACTAAATAAAATATCTTCTAACTCTTTATTTGATAACTTCCCTATTTCCATAAATCACACTCCAAAATTTTTCATTTATTTATTATAAAATAAAAACAACCCTATAGCAAGGGATTTTAAAATCATAATATATACAAATTTTCTTTATATACTCCTTATTTTATATTTTCTTTTAATATCTCTAGAATATAAATTTTGTATTGACATATTAAGTAAAATTCAATATAATGGTACTTGTTCCTTATACAGAAAAACCCAATGTAGAGGGGAGGGGTGAAAAATGTCAGAAGTTAAAGTAAGAGAAGGGGAAACCTTAGAAAGCGCTCTTAAGAGATTTAAGAAAAAAACTGCCATGGCAGGTGTTATGTCTGAAATCAGAAAAAGAGAACATTACGAAAAGCCTAGTGTAAAAAGAAAGAAAAAAGCTGAGGCTGCTAGAAAGAAAAAAAATAAAAGATAATAAAATTAGGAAGTGAAGATATGTCATTTTCTCTAAAAGATACTTTAATGAATGATCTAAAAGATGCGATGAAAGCAAAAGATGAGATTAAAAAATCTACTATCACAATGATAAGAGCTGGAATCTTACAAACTGAGAAAGATAATAAAATCACATTAGATGATGAGCAAATTTTAGAAGTAATCATTAAACAAGTAAAACAAAGAAAAGACTCGTTAGCAGAGTTTACAAAAGCAGGTAGAGAAGACTTAATTGAAGAAACTAATAAAGAACTTGAAATCTTATCTGTTTATATGCCAAAACAACTTTCAAAAGAAGAACTTTTACAAATTGTAAAAGAAGCTATTGAAAAAAACGAAATAACATCTCTTAAACAAATGGGGGAAGTTATGAAGGTTGTTATGCCTCTTGTAAAAGGGAGAGCTGATGGCAAAATGGTAAACGAAGTAGCTAGAGAATTATTAAGTTAATAAACAAGCCACCTTTTAGCTAAGGTGGTTTTTTATTAATATAAGGAGTATAAAACATGAATTATAAAGCAGTAATCTTTGATATGGATGGAACTTTGCTAGATTCTAGTGAAGTGTGGCAAAACGCAGGAGAAAACACCCTAAAAGCTTTAGATATAAGCCCTAGTGAAGAGGTTATTAACTCTTTACTTAAAATGTCTGCTGAAGAAGCTAGCGAATATATGAAAGATACTTTTAGCCTTAAATATACAAAAGAAGAAATCTTAAAAATTATTTATGAGATAGTAGAAAAAGAATATTCTATCAGTGTAAAAATAAAAGATGGGGCAACTGATTTTTTAGAAAAGCTAAAAAGAGAAAATATAAAATGTTGTATTAATACGGCAAGTTTTTTAAGCTTTGCAACAAAGGCTACAAAAGATAATGGAATATATGATTATTTTGACTTTATATTAACTTGTAGCGAAGTTGGAAAGGGAAAGATGCACCCTGATATCTTCCTTTCTTCTAGTGAAAAGTTAGGGTATAAACCTAGTGAAATCATTGTTTTTGAAGACAGCTTACATAGTATAGAAACTGCTAAAAAAGCAGGCTTTTTAACAGCAGGGGTTTTTGATAATCAAAGTAGTGAAACAATTAAAAAGATGAAAAACACTTGTGATATTTATATAGATTCCTTTAAGGAGCTTTTATAAAAGAAAATTGTTATTTTGATATTAAAAAAACAGGAAATGCCCTTTTTCTTTGGGAAAACCCTAGTAAAAGTCAATTATCCTTATGTATATATTTTATTACAATATGTACATGTTAAAGAATATTTAATAATATTTTGGTAGGCGAGGGAGTACATAGTCAGTAAGGGGGGGGATGGTACAGGGTCGCCCCTACTATTTTATCAAATAAATATTTTCAATTATCTATGCAAACCGTAATAAAACACTCACCATAACTTAATTACTCTACTTTGTTGTTAATTGTATATAATTAGTAAATATGGTGCTTTTTATCTTATAAAAAGCAAAGCCACCCGTTCCCGTAAGGGAACCATTGGACGGCTTAATATTTACGGAAAATATAATAGGCTTTTTACAAGCGTTTTGCCAAAAAAAGCGTAGTTTTGGTTCTTTTGCTATCAAAAGAACAATTGTTTTCTTTTTTTATAAAGAAAAATTTATATATTAAAAAAAGGAATGCCTCTTGCCATTCCTTTTAATATTTGTCCATATTTATCAAAACATAAAAAAAGCTAGCCTTAATTAGGCTAGCTTTTATTTTATATTATTTATTCTGCTGCGTAAGGAAGAAGTGCTGCGTTTCTAGCTACTTTAATAGCTGTTGTTACTTTTCTTTGATGTTTAGCACATGTTCCTGTAACTCTTCTTGGTAAAATTTTAGCTCTTTCAGAAATATATTTTCTTAAAAGCTTTGTATCTTTGTAATCAATATGTTCGATTTTGTTTTCACAAAAAAAACATACTTTTTTTCTTCTTCTGAATCCACCAGAGTGATTTTGTCTTTGCATAGTAAAAAACTCCTTTCATTTAAATACTACATTTAAAAAGGTGTATCTTCCTCATCTATTTCAGAAAAGTCATCAATTGGAACGCCAAAATTAGCTTGGCTATTTGAAGAATTTCCTCCAGATGAGTTTTTATTTCCTAAAAATGTAATTTCATCTGCTACCACTTCGGTAACATATCTTTTTGTTCCATCTTTTGCATCGTAAGTTCTAGTTTGAATACGCCCTGATACAGCTGTTTGTCTACCTTTTTCAAGATATTTTCCGGCAAGCTCTGCTGTTTTTGAAAAACATACAACAGGAACAAAGTCTGTTCCTCTTTCACCGTCTTTCGACTTAAATGTTCTATCAACAGCTAGTGTAAATGTAGCTACAGCCATTCCACTAGGTAGAAATTTTGCATCTGGATCTTTTGTTAAGCGACCTATTAAAATTACTTTATTTAACATTACTCTTACCTCAAATTAGTTTCTTGTTACTACGATATCTCTAATGATGTTTTCTGTTATTCTATAAACGTGGTTTAACTCACTTAAACATTCGTTGTTACCTTTAAAGTTGATTAAGAAATAGTATCCATCACGGTACTTATTAGCGATTTTGTAAGCTAACTTTTTAAGTCCCCACTCTTCAACTTCTTCAACTTCTCCGTTTTTTGCAATAACATCTGTGATTTTTGCTAGTAAAGCTTTCATATCTTCTTCAGACATATCTGGCTTTAAAACAAAAAGTGTTTCATATTTTTGCATATCATTCACCTCCTTATGGTCTAATGGGGGAAATCTCCCCAAGGGGCATATAACCTTTCTGGTTACAAGCTAAAATAGTATAGCACTTTATAAGGATTTATGCAAGGGATATTGTATTTTATCTTGATTTTTTCCTAAAGTTTTCTTTCCTACTTTAAAAAAGAAAGGTTATAGTGGAATACTAATAAAGAAACTTTAGAGTTTAAAAGAAAAAGGAATGGTGAAAGCCATTCCTTTTATTTATGTATCTCTATCCTTTTATGAAGTAATCTTTGTTCTTTTGATATCAAAAGAACGGGGACTACCGCTTTTTTGGCAAGATAATAATCGGGTAAAAGCCTGTTATATTTTCCGTAAATATTAAGCCGCCCAATGATTCCCTAAAGGGAACGGGCAGCTTTGCTTTTTAAAAAAATAAAAAGCACCATATTTACTACTTATATACTATTAGTTAATTAGGAACTATTATGATACTAAAGCAAAACTGATGTTATCAATCTAGGCAGTGGTAGTTTGTTTCTTTATTGGTAAGTGTATACCCTTTATTCATTTTCTTAATAATCTATCTATAAATTGCCTTTAGGGGCAAAAAAAAATAAAAAATTTAAACTTTTTTTAAAAAATTTTTAAGGATTTTAAAAAAAACAAAACCAAAAACACCTCTTTTCTTTTACAAATCTTGTCAATTTAACAAGATGTATCTTCATTTTTCTTAGAATATTTTCTTAAAATATTCACTTATTTCTCTATTTATTACCTAAAATGTATAGGTTTGCAATTACCTGTGGTTTTAAGTATAATACCAAGGGTAAATGCCTAGTTTTCCCTTATTTTATCCACTTTTCAAGGTGTCTTTTTCCTTGCCAAAATAAAAAAAATTATATATAATAAAGGAGGAAACAATTGTATATAAATAAAAATATAAATCCTTATAATAGTCCATATGGAATGGATAAAAACAAAGAATATGATTTTTACATAGGACATAATGGGAAGCTTTCTTTTAAAGGTGAAGAAAAAAAGAAAGTACAGACACAAAGTCAAGTCCCAACACAAAAGAAAATAGAGACAAAACCTTCTTTTTCTTCCCCTAAGAAAGAAAAAGTAGAAAGGGCTTCTAACTCTACAAGAAAAGGAATAAACCCTTTTTACGCTCCTACCTTAGGAGAAAATACAAAAAGTGGAAGAAAAGAGACTACCCCAAAGGGGCAAACTCCCTCTTACTTTAATAATATAAACCCTTATAGGTATGGAGACTTAAGTCAAATTACTAAAAAATTTGAGAAATCAAAGGATACATATTCTGGTGTAGAGCTAGATTATAATGATCTATTATATAACGCTCCTAAAGGGCTAACCTTTTCCCTACAGCAAGATCCTTTAAAGTATACTGATTATAGGGTGATTAATCGACAGAAAATATTTGAAAATAATAAAAACAAATATATATATAATTCTAAAGGAGGTACTAACCTACAAAAACCTTCTGGAAGTTTTGGAATTGCTGATAAAAATCAACCAGAAATTATAAAAAGAGGAGGAAAAAGAAGAATAAACTCTGTTCTTAGAATTGATGAGCCACATAATGGTTCAAAACTTACAAATAAAGCCCATTTAAATATGGATGAGCAATATTTTAATAGCAAGAAATATAATAAGCTTACAGGGAGATTTACAGACTTGCCTAATGGGCAATATAATTCTGGAAATCCAAAAACACAAGTAGAATGGAATAAAATTGTAGGAAATCATAAAAAAGATATCCCAGGACTTGTAGATCACAAGCAAATATCTAGTAAAACCTTAAAATTATCCTCAAGTGCCGACAATATTGTAAAGGGGGCAAAGTTTGGGGGAAGAGCTCTAGGGGTAGCCTCTGTGGCTTTAGACGCTTATCAGGTAGGAAGTGTTTTATACAAAGACTTTGCAAAAAAGGACGGAAAAATAGAAAAAGAAACCGTCTCAGAATTAGGGGGTATGGCTGGGGGCTGGATTGGAGGCTCTTTAGGAGCGAAAGGTGGGGCTGCTTTTGGGGCAAAAATTGGTGGATTAATCGCAGGTTTTGGGAGCATGGGAACTCTTGCACCAGTTGGGGCATTAATAGGAGGTATTGTTGGTGGGATTATTGGTGGAATATGGGGAGCTAATAAAATGGACGCTATAGGAGAGGATATTGGGGAAGATTTATATGATCTATAATAAATTTTAGGAGGTAGAAATATGGGGTGGTTGTTTAATAGAAAGAAGAAAGTGGAGTATGTATATGGAAAGATAAATGCAATACAGATTGACACAAGGTTAGCTAACCCAAGAGATCTTGACAAGGATAGAAGAGCAAAGATGAATAACAGAGAAGAAATGGGAGACTGGCCTTATGGATT
Source organism: uncultured Lachnospiraceae bacterium (assembly GCA_964368185.1). Lineage (GTDB taxonomy): Bacteria > Bacillota > Clostridia > Eubacteriales > Anaerofustaceae > CAYJAA01. The sequence goes on from CAYJAA010000040.1 coordinate 8,658, forward strand.
TTACATTGGATACATCCCTCATATAGCAGAAAAAACAGAAGGAGCCAAAGATTGTTATAGTGAAAACGAAAAGTTATTTGAAGATATTCGCTTTGATATTATTGATAGTTTTACAAAAAACCTTCCTTGCTTTGTTTATTTGTATCAAGGATATTCCCCTTGTAGTTCTATAATGTTAGATGTCCTTGAATTAGAAGAGGAAAGTTTAATATACTCTAATTATCATGAAGAATATATAGGAGTAAAATCTTTTACAAAAAAGCTTTTTGCTGATGTGATAGAATGTGCTGATAGGTGCAACTATGATGACCCCTATTTAATCTCTTTTCCCCTTTTAACAAAGGAAGAAATAGAAAATGATAAGTACTGTGATGAGGATTATGCAGATATTAAAGACTGCTATATGACTATCAGGTTGGAGTTTGCTGTAGGAGGAATAGACTTTCAGTACAACCCTAACATAAAAGGCTTTAGGGAAGAAGAAATCTTTGAGAGGATAAGGGAAGTGGTGGAGGATAAGTATCATTTACAGCTTGTTATTAATAGGTAGGAATTAAATTTATCCTAAAAAAAGGGAGGACTTTAAGGCATTTACTACAAAGGAAAAAGGCTTTTCTTATAAATTTAAGAGTATTTAATTGGTGGATTTAGGAGGTAGAAATATGGGGTGGTTATTTAATAGAAAGAAGAAAGTGGAGTATGTATACGGAAAGATAAATGAGATACATATTAATACATTGGTTCCTGATTATTCAGAGTATGATAGAAAAGCTAAAAAACCAAAATGGAAATATAGAAATGAGATACCTTCTATATGGCCTTATGGATTTTATGTTGGGTTTTCTCGTGAGGTAATAGAAAAAACAGAAGAAACCAAACCTTACAATAAGGCAGAAGATATAGCATTTGAAGATATTCGCTTTGACATTATAGCAAATATCACAAAAGGGCTTCCTTGTTTTCCTTCTTTCGATATAGAGAGTGGCCCTTGTGGCTCTATAGTGATAGAGAGCTTTAAGCTAGAAAAGGAAAGCTTAATATACTCTAAGGATTATAAGGAATATATAGGGGTAAAATCTTTTACTAGGGAGCTTTATGATAAATTTTTAGAAAGTGCTCAAAGGGAGCATTTTGATATCAATTATGGAATCTATTTCCCCCTTTTAACAAGGGAGGAAATAGAAAATGATGAGTACTATGAAGAGACCTATACAGATATTAAAAACTGCTATATGCTTATTGGTATCGGTCTATATCCTTTAGATCTAGACTTTGAATACAACCCTGATACAACAGGCTTTAGGGAAGAAGAAATCTTTGAGAGGATAAGGGAAGTGGTGGAGGATAAGTATCATTTACAGCTTGTTATTAATAGGTAGGAATTAAATTTATCCTAAAAAAAGGGAGGACTTTAAGGCATTTACTACAAAGGAAAAAGGCTTTTCTTATAAATTTAAGAGTATTTAATTGGTGGATTTAGGAGGTAGAAATATGGGGTGGTTGTTTAATAGAAGGAAGAAAGTTGAATACATAGAACAAGAAATCTATGGAATAGAGATAGAGACAAGGTGTCCTGACTATGATGACTGTGACAGAAAAACAAGAATGGCAAAGTGGAAAAGTAGAGAAGAATTGGGTTGCTACCTCCATGGTTTTTTTATAGGGCATTACCGCAATGTAGTAGAAAAAACAGAAGATTCCAAAGATTATTCTAGGGAAAATGAAAGATTTTTTGAAGATATTCGCTTTGACATTATAGCAAATATCACAAAAGGTCTTCCTTGTTTTCCCTCTTTCGATATGGAGAGTGGCCCTTGTGGCTCTATTGTGATAGAGAGCTTTAAGCTAGAAAAGGAAAGCTTAATATACTCTAAGGATTATAAGGAATATATAGGGGTAAAATCTTTTACAAGAGAGCTTTACGATAAATTTTTAGAAAGTGCCCAAAGAAAGCATTATGATGTTGATTATGGAATCTATTTCCCCCTTTTAACAAAGGAAGAAATAGAAAATGATAAATATTATGAATCCAACTATACAGATATTGAAAACTGCTATATGCTTATTAGTATCGGTTTATGCCCTGGCGGTATGAGTTTTCGATACAACCCTGATACAAAAGGCTTTAGGGAAGAAGAAATCTTTGAGCGGATAAGGGAAGTGGTGGAGGATAAGTATCATTTACAGCTTGTTATTAATAGGTAGGAATTAAATTTATCCTAAAAAAAGGGAGGACTTTAAGGCATTTACTACAAAGGAAAAAGGCTTTTCTTATAAATTTAAGAGTATTTAATTGGTGGATTTAGGAGGTAGAAATATGGGGTGGTTGTTTAGTAGAAGAAAAGCAGAAAAAGAAATGGTTTCACAGCCCATTTCTGAGATAACAGTTGAGACAAGGATACCTGACTTTAATGTTATTGATAAAAGAACAAAAAAAGCAATAATGAGGAATAGAAAAGAATCTGGAGATTGGCCTTATGGTTTTCGTATCAAAATGAATTGTAGCCAAGCAGAAAAAACAGAGGGTATCAAAGACTATTCAAAGGAAAATGATGCTATGTACAATAGTATCTTATTTGATATTATTTATTCACTTACCAAAGACCTCCCTTGTTGCTATTATAATTATGCCCATAGTTATGGATTTCAATGTGGCTACTTGGGTGAGATCGGCTTAAGTCAAAAAAATCTAATTCTTGACCATAAATATAACGAACCAACTGCTCTAAGTTCCTTATCGAAAGAATTTTTTGATTATATTACAAATATGGCTGAAGATTGTAACTATGAGGATGATGATTTATTAACTTTTCCACTATTGACAAAGGAAGAAATAAGAATGCTAAGTGGGAGAGAAATTGATAAATATTCCAACATTGAAAAATGCTATATAACTATTCGCTTATATTTTTATGTAGGAGGAATAGACTTTCAGTACAACCCTAACATAAAAGGCTTTAGGGAAGAA
>CAYJAA010000041.1:0-11468 GCA_964368185.1 uncultured Lachnospiraceae bacterium
TTAAAAAAATAAAAAGCACCATATTTACTACTTATATACTATTATTAATAAAGTGGCATTATGGTACTAAAATAAAACTGCCACTATCAATTTAAGTAGTGGCAGTTTGTTTCTTTGCTATTAGCCTAGCCGTATATAAAGCTTCCTTGCTTTTATAGCTAATTATTTATATCATAAAAAAATAAAAAATATTATAGTTTTTTTTATATAATATAAGTGATATAATATAAAAAAACAAATGATAAAATAAGATATTATTTTTAAAGGAGAAATATTTATGAACAAAAAAATTATAGTTGTACTTTTTATGGTGTTATCTTTTACTCTAGCTCTTTCAGGGTGTAGTAACCCACAAGGGCCAACTAGTTTAGAGACAGTTGATAAAACGGGAATGAACATTGTATTAGGAGACGGGGGCAATGTAACTGCTGAATATGATAGCAATGTATGGGAATTTGATGAAGCTCAAATCCTTGGTGCTTATACAATATATTACAAAAACTCACAAAATGCTAATGAATTAATGAATATTAATTATACTCAACCAGATGTTTTAGCTGAAGATACTACAGCTAGTGAGCTTCTTGGATTATTTGAAGCTTCTTTTATAGGTTATGAAATCTCAAACCAAAAGGTTTATACCTTAGGAGAATATGAGGTTGTTTATATGGAAACACTTAGCTCTATTACAGACACAGAAATAGATTTAATGTTAGAACAAGGAATGCTTACAGAAGCAGACATCGAAAGCTATGGAGGAAGAGAAGCTCTTAAAGCAATCCCTCCTGCTACTCAAGTATTTATGAGCCGAATTATTGATGGGAAAGCATATTCATTTGTAGGAACTTATTATAGTGAAGAAGAAAAAGAAATTCTAATTGACGGCCTTACTTTAATTATGGAAACTTTAAAAGTTACAGCAAATAGTTAATCCCCGTTAAAATTATAACCTAAGAGGTGGGCCTTTGAAAAAAACTAACGCATCTAGACTTTTAGAAAAAGCAAATATAAAATATAGACTTATAGAATATACCTTTGATGAAAAAAATCTTGGGGGTATAGAAGTTTGTGAGAAAATTGGAATGGAAGCAAAGAAGGTTTTTAAAACCCTTGTAACAAAGTCAGAAAAAAATGATATTTATATATTTTGTATTCCAATAAGTCACGAGCTTAACCTTAAAAAAGCTGGAAGTATAAGCGGCAGTAAAAAACTAGAGATGGTTTTAATGAAAGATGTCCTTAAAATAACAGGGTATTTAGTCGGGGCCTGCTCTCCTGTTGGAATGAAAAAAGCCTATCCCACCTATATTGATGACACAGCCTTGTCTTTTGAGGAAGTTGGGGTTAGTGGAGGAAAAAGAGGGGTAGAACTTATCTTAAACCCAAAGGATTTATGTAATTATATTAATGGAACGTTTACTAATTTAATATAAACTATATATTAATAAAACTAAAAAGAACCCAGAGTATATCAAAGTAGATATATTCTGGGTTTTATATTTTTTTATAATAATTAATTCTCTAAAACTTGTATTTTAAGGAAAGTCTCCTTTGCCCTAAGAAATAAATCATAACTTTGATCAATTTCAAGGGTGTAGTTATAAATATCTTCATTTGATAAAGCGCTACTTAAAACCCCCTTATAAATACTTAAAGCTTCTAAGGTTAAGTCAGCCCCTTGTTTTAAGTATCCATCTATTTCATAATAGAGAGGGTCCTCCACTTCAAGTTTTTTCATGCTTTGGCAAACTTCTTCTAAAGCAATAATCTCGCTTAAAGTATCTTTTATAAAAGCCTCATCTCCAAAGTTGTAATTTTCCATATAAAAAGATAATTTTTTCCCAATATTAGAATACTCTAAAAGGTAGTTATCAACCTTTGATAAATAATTATTTGATGAACACCCTGATAAAAGGGCAAAGCATAAAAAAGAAAATAAAAATAAATATAAGTAAGGATAAATCTTTTTTTTCATTTATTTCTCCTAAATAAGAGTTTTTATAAATATATGAAAAATTCCTTAAAGCTATGATAAGAAAATAGAATTTTTTTTAAAAAATATAATATAAAAAAAGACTTACCTTAATTATTTTACTAAGATAAGTCTTAAATTATTTTAAAATTTGATTTTAAAGGTTGTTCCTACTCCAAGAACGGAGTTTACTAGTATTTCACCTTTGTATTTTGTTACAATATGTTTTACAATAGCAAGTCCAAGACCGGTTCCTGAAACCTTTTTACTTCTTCCCTTGTCAACTCTATAAAACCTTTCAAAAAGCCTTGGTATATCCCCTCTTGGAATCCCAATCCCAAAGTCTGTAACATAAATTACAACACTATTTTTTTCTTTTTTAATTCTTATATCAATCCTACCATTTTCTTTGTTATACTTTATTCCATTTTCGATTAAATTTGTAAAAAGCATAATCATGTCTTTTTGTTTTGCCTTAATAGTTAACTCTTTATCAGCAGTTAAATTTATTGATATATTATTTTTACTTGAAATATAAGAAAGAGAGTTAATAACACTTAGACAAATATTGTTTAAGTTAATGTCTTGACCTACCTCTTCTTCTTTGCTTTCTTCAAGGCTAGACAAGGTTAAGATATCATTTATAATATTACTCATTCTTATGGATTCATCTTTTATAGTTTGAGTATATTTTGTTATTTTTTCTTTGTCTGTTACAATCCCAGAGGCGATTAATTCACTAAAGCCTTGAATAGAGGTTATAGGGGTTTTAAGCTCATGGGAAGCATTTGCGAAGAAGTCTCTTCTAATCTTCTCAGCTTTTCTTTCAATTGTAACATCTGTTACAACGATAATAACACCATTTAAAATAAATTCACTTTCAATAGGGCTTATATTAATATTTAAAACAGACTCATTTTTTCTATCTTCAATATCAAAGATACTACCACTTTTTTCTTTTATAGATTTTTCTACATAAGATAAGATTTTTTCATTGTGAGTGATTTTAATAAGCTTATCAAAAGAAGGATTTTCTTCACTATGAAAATAAATTTTAGCCATTTTGTTAAGGTGAATAATATTTAGATTTTCATCTATTATAATTACTCCTTGAATAATACTTTCTAAGAAAAAGTGTAGCTTGTCTTTTTCATATTCTAGCTCATTTATATTACTTTTTACCGTAGTAGAAAGGTTATTTATACTGTTGATTAAAGGAGTGTATTCACTAAAGGAATTTGTTTTTATACTACCATTAAAGTCTTTGTTTTCAATTTCCTTAATGTTTGAAATAATGTCATTAAGGGGTTTTATAACCGCCTTAGAAGAAGTTGTTGACATAATGCTGGCGATGATAAGGGCCACTATTACCGTAGCAAAAATAATTGGAAACTGAATGAAAAAATTCATATAAATACTAGTCATTGGAATCATGACTCTAAGGACATTATCATTTTCTAAAAGTATTGCACAGTAAAGCACATTAGCAGCAACCGTATCAGAATTTCTTATATATTCCGATATCCCCTCTTCTCTTGCCATAACTACTTCTGGCCTAGCATTGTGATTTTCTAGTTTTTCAATATCAGCTTCACTATCTGCTAAAACTTCTCCTGAGTCTGATATTAAAGTAACTCTATAATTTTCATTAATCGAGGCGATATTTAAAACATCTTCTTCATAATTATCAGAAAAAGTGTATGTTTTATTTAAAGCAGTCAATAAAGTAGTCATTGTATTAATTTCGTCTATTTCTTTAGATTGTTGCAGCGTAAAGCTAAAAGAAATAGATAAAGTAATGATACATATAAGGGAAATGATAAAACATTTTATAAATACAAATTTCTTCATTTTTATACCTTAATTAACCTTATACCCAACACCTCTAAGGGTTTTAATATATTTATATTTGTCTTCTTTTGAAAGCTTACTTCTAAGGGTTTTTATGTGCATATCTAAAGTTCTACTCTCTCCCTCAAAGTCATACCCCCACACCCTATCAAGTAGCTCATTTCTAGTAATTACCCTATCTTTATTTTCAAGTAAGATTACTAAAAGTTTAAACTCTTTTTTCGTAAGTTCAACATCTTCCCCTCCTACCTTTACTTGGTAGGTATTTATATTAACACAAATATCAAGATATGTTAGTACAGGCTCACTCTCTTGCTTTTCAACTCTTCTAAGAAGGCTTTTAATTCTAGCGCAAAGCTCTAGTACAGAAAAAGGCTTTACAACATAGTCATCAGCCCCTATTTCAAGGGCTTTGACTTTATCAAACTCCATACCCTTTGCTGTAACCATTATAATTGGAATATCACCAGTTCGCTTGCTACTTTTTAGCCTTGTAAGGATTTCAAGACCGTCCATTTTTGGTAACATTACATCAAGAAGGATAAGTTTTGGAATATTTTTTTCTACCTCATAAAGTAGAGCCTCTCCACTTGGAAATACTTTTACTTTATAATCAAATGTTTCAAGGGAACACTTGATTAGCTCCGATATATTTTCATCGTCCTCTGTTATAAAAATATGTTCTTTCAAAAGATATGCCTCCTTATATTATTTTTGTGTCTTTATGTTCTCCAGTTAAATAAAATATAACCCATTCTGCAATATTTGTAGCATGATCTCCAATTTTTTCTATATATTTACAAATCATGATAGTGTTAATTCCTGTATCAGGTTCTATTTCTTCGTTTTTAATTTTCTTTATTATATCATCTCTTACTTCATAAAACAACTTATCTAACTCATCATCATTTTTTATAGTAGCTCTTGCAAGTTTTTTGTTGTCATTAATAAAACAAGAAATACTATTTGCTAACATTTCAAGGGCTAAATGAATCATCTCTTTAATTTCAAGACGAATAAATTTTAAAGACTGAGCTCCTTCGTCAAGGGCAATATATGCAATATCCGCAGCATGGTCTCCAATTCTTTCTAAATCCGTTATCATTTTTAAAGTAGTAGAAATTAACCTTAAGTCTTTTGCTACTGGTTGTTGTCTTAGAAGTAGCTTTAAACATCTTGTTTCAATTTGTTTTTCCATATCATTAATGGCTTTATCTGATTCTATAACTTCCTTAGCAAGTTCAAGGTCTCTTTTTTCAATACATTTAATACAATCATTAATTGCTTTTTCAATCATACAAGCCATTTTAATAATGTCATCATTTAAAAATTTTAATTCCTCATCAAATTTTGATCTAACACTCATAATAGTTATCTCCTTTATCCTTTTTATTTTTATCCAAATCTACCAGTTATATAGTCTTCTGTCTTTTTATTTTTAGGGTGAGAGAATATTTGGCTTGTTCTTCCAACTTCAATTACCTCTCCTAAAAGGAAAAAAGCAGTTCTATCAGAAATTCTAGTGGCTTGTTGCATGTTATGTGTTACCATAACAACAGTATATTTCTTTTTAAGGTCGTAAATAAGCTCTTCGATTTTCATTGTAGAGATAGGGTCAAGAGCACTTGTTGGCTCGTCCATTAAGATGATTTCTGGCTCAACAGCTAAAGCTCTTGCAATACAAAGTCTTTGTTGTTGTCCACCTGAAAGTCCACTTGCTGGTTTGTTTAATCTATCTTTTACTTCTTCCCATAAAGCACTCCCAACTAAAGACTTTTCTACGATTTCATCTAGTTGTTTCTTGTTTTTTATTCCATGTATTTTAGGTCCATAAGTAATGTTATCATATATACTCATAGGGAATGGATTTGGCTTTTGAAATACCATTCCTACTTTTTTTCTAAGAAGTGTTACATCAATATCTTTATCATATATATTTTCATTATCAATGAATATTTCCCCGGTAATATTTACATTATCCACAAGGTCATTCATACGGTTGATACTTTTTAAAAAGGTTGATTTTCCACATCCACTAGGACCAATGAAAGCAATAACTTCATTTTTTTCAATCTCCATATTAATACCTTTAAGGGCATGATTGTCTCCATAGTATAGATGTAAATCCTTTGTTATAATTTTTTTGTTTTCCATTTATTATTTCCTCTCTAGCTTTTTACTTAAATATCTAGTTGATATATTAATTAGTAAAACGATAATTATTAAAATTGTTGCAAGGGCAAAGCTTATATCTAAATTTTCCCCTCTGGAAGCATATAAATACAGCTGTACGGTTAGGGTTGCTCCACTAGAAGAAGCATGAGTTAACATGTCTGTTGGCATAGAGTATCCCATTCCTGAGGTGAAAAGAAGAGCAGCACTCTCCCCTACAATTCTACCAATACTAAGGATAATAGCTGTCATAATTCCAGGAAGTGCACAAGGGATTAATATAGTTCTAATAAGATATATTTTCTTACATCCAATACCAAGGGCAGCTTCTCTATATGGGCCAGGTACATTCTTTAAGGCCTCTTGTGTAGTTCTTATTAAAGTCGGTAGCACCATAATAGATAAAGTAAGGGCTCCTGAAATAATAGAAACTTTAAGGTTTAAGAATATACTAAAAAACATATATCCAAATAGCCCATATATAATAGAAGGAATCCCTGCTAGGGTCTGGGTTGTAAATTCAATAAGTTTTACAAGCTTAGATTTTGTATTTGCATATTCATTAAGGTAAATCGCTGAACATATTCCAATTGGTGCACTAATAAGAAGAGTAATCACAATCATATAAAGGGTATTTATAATCATAGGTAAAACTCCAACGGTTTTATTTAGCTCACTAGGAGCAGAAAATAACATTTGTGGTGTTATGTGGCTAATTCCATTGATTACAACATATAGAATAAGCCCAAGGGATAGCATAGTGGTCAGTACAGCACTTGCTATAATTAAAAACATTAATATCTTATCAAAGATTAAATTTCTTTTCTTTTTCATATACCCTCCTATTTATTTTTGCCATCTCTTAAAAATAAGTTAAGGACTATATTAATTGCCATTATAAAGACAAATAGTACTAACCCAATAGCAAATAATGCTTCTTTATGGAAAGCAGAGGCGTAAGCCATCTCACTAACAATCCCTGAAGTCATAAGTCTTACAGTCCCAAATAATTCAGGCATGTTTGCAGTGTTTCCACTAACCATAATAATTGCCATTGTTTCTCCAATAGCTCTACCAATACCTAAAACAACTCCTGTGATAATTCCACTTTTTGCTGCTGGAATTAACACCCTAAATATTGTTTGTACTCTTGTAGCTCCAAGAGCAAGGCTAGCTTCTTTTAGCTCCCTTGGTAAACTTTCTAAGGTTGTTTGGCTAATAGCAATAATTGTGGGTAGAATCATAATAGCTAAAACAATAATAGAGCTAAAAAGACTTGCCCCAAAAGATAAATCAAATACTTTCGCAACAAAAGGTACTAAAACCAAAAGTCCAACAAAGCCATATATAACAGAAGGGATTCCTGCTAAAATTTCTACAAGGGGAACAATAGCTTTTTTTACATTCTTAGGAGCTATTTCACTTAAGAAAACAGCTGTTAAAAGCCCTGTAGGGACTCCAATAACAATTGCTCCAAAGGTAGCATAAATAGAGGCTAGTATCATAGCAAAAATCCCATAGCTTGGGTCTTTTCCTGTTGGGTTCCAATCTGTTCCAAAAATAAAGTCAAAAAGGCCGATTTCTTGAATGGCAGGAAGGCCTGAAATTATCATGTATAATGTTATTACAACTACACTTAAAATAGAGATACAAGCACAAATAATAAAAATAATTTCTGATATTTTGCTTATATAATCTATTTTGCTTTTATTTTTAAGTTCCATATTTTAATTTCCTTATTAAATAATATAGTATTACGCAATATAAAGTGTAGGAAGTTTCCTACACTTTATATCTAAAAGATATTTTTTTTTTTAAATTATTTTTTTTTAAGATACAGGGATAACTGAAGCTCCTCTTACGATTTCGCTTCCTTCTTCACTAAGAATGAAATCAATTATTTTTGTGATTTCTTCTGAAGCATCTTCTTTAATAACAATCATGAAAGGTCTTTGTAGTGGATAAGTACCAGCTTGGATTGTTGCTTCGCTAGCTTCTACACCATCAACTGAAAGGATGCTTACAGTATCATCTGCATATCCTGTTGATATGTAACCAATAGCACCAGGTGTTGTAGCAACAGTTGATTTTACTTGTCCTGTTTCATTAAGTTCTGAATCATATTTTGCGTCTTCGTCAATTCCAACAACACTTTCAAAACCGTCTCTAGTTCCACTTCCTGCTTCTCTACCAATAACAACGATTTCTAAATCTGCTCCACCAACTTCACTCCAGTTTGTAATTTCACCTTTGTAAATTTTAGCGATTTGGTCAAGTGTTAGGTTTGTAACACTGTTTTCTTTGTTTACAGCCATAGAAATTCCATCAATAGCAACTTTGATTGCTGTTAGTCCAGCGTCTTCACCATCTTTTAAATCTCTACTTAACATTCCAACATCACTAGCTCCATCATTTACACTTGTTACTCCTGCTGAAGAACCACCACCTTGAACTTGGATGATTACATTAGGATTGTCAATTGCATAAGCTTCTGAAACTGATTTAGCAAGTTTTTCCATTGATGTAGAACCTGCAAAGATAACTTGTACCTCGTCTCCTGTTTCAGTGTTTCCACATCCTGTGAAAGCTCCTAAACAGATCATTAATACCATTAGAACTGAAATTATTTTTTTCATTGTTTACCTCTTTAAATTATTTTTTTAATTTGTGAGGTTATAATACAAGAATTTATAATATATAAAAATCATACTTTAGTAAATAAATTGTAAAATAATAGTAAAGTTGAAAGGGGAGCACTTAAGTTAAAAGAAATTCTTTTAAAAATGTGAAATATAGTGTATAATCTACATTGAGCTTAAGTTGTTGTGGAGGGAGTATCCTAATGTTAGATAAATTAAAAAGTATAAGTGAAAGATTTAAAGAAGTAAATGATTCTATAAGTGATCCTAGTATTATCGCTAATCAAGAAGAATATACGAAATTATTAAAAGAACATGCAAGCTTAGAACCTATAGTTATTTCATATAATGAATATAAAGACACTATAGAACAGCTAAGTGCAAATAAAGAAATGTTAAATGATAGTGATGATGATGATTTTAAAGAAATGATTTTAGATGATATTAATACATTATCAAAAAGCAAAGAAGAACTAGAAGAAAAAATTAGAGTATTATTACTACCTAAAGATCCAAATGATGAAAAAAATGTTATTGTGGAAATAAGAGCAGGGGTAGGCGGAGACGAAGCAGCCTTGTTTGCAGGAAACTTACTTAGAATGTATGTTAGATATGCTGAGCGTAATAACTGGAAGGTAGATATGCTAAGCACAAACGAGATTGGTATTGGTGGATATAAAGAAGCAGTTTTCTCAATTGAGGGAAAAGGGGCTTATAGTAGACTAAAGTATGAAAGTGGAACTCATAGAGTTCAAAGAATTCCAGAAACAGAGTCAAGTGGAAGAATTCATACCTCAGCTATTACCGTTGCTGTTTTACCAGAGGCAGAAGATGTAGAAGTAAATATTGACCCAAATGATTTAAGAATAGATGTTTATCGTTCTAGTGGAAATGGTGGGCAAAGTGTAAACACAACAGATTCTGCTGTTAGAATAACTCATATGCCTTCTGGGATAGTGGTAGCTTGTCAAGACGAAAAATCACAGCTTAAAAATAAAGACAAAGCCCTAAAAATCTTAAAGGCTAGAATTTATGAAATAGAACAACAAAAACAACAAGATGAAATTTCAAAGGACAGAAAAACTCAAGTAGGCTCTGGAGATAGAAGCGGAAGAATTAGAACATATAACTTCCCACAAGGAAGAGTAACTGACCACAGAGTTGGGGTAACATTATATAAATTAAATGATGTATTAGACGGAGATATTGATGAATTTATTGACGCACTAATCTTAGACACCCAATCAAAACAAATGAGTAATAACGAATAATACAAACCACACTGGTAGCATTCTTTTAAGAAAGCTACCTTTTTGGTAAGAAGATAAGGAGATACAGGATTTTTCACCTGTATAAAAATAATATGAACCGAATGATGACTAGTAGTGGGAAAATGTTTGACCCACTTGATGCTATAGAAAGTGATATTATAATAGAAGACATTGCCCACGCTCTTTCTATGATTTGTAGGGCTAATGGACAGTGTAAATATTTTTATTCTGTAGCACAACACAGTATTAATTGCAAAAAAGAAGGAAAGGCAAGGGGATATTCTAAAAAAGTTCAGCTAGCTTGTTTACTTCATGACGCAAGTGAGGCTTATATCTCTGACATTATAAGACCGGTAAAATCTCGTATGCCAGAATATTTTATTATAGAAGAAAAATTACAATCTATTATTTACAATAAGTTTTTAAAAGAAGATTTAACAAAAGAAGAAGCTCTTTTAGTAAAAGATGTTGATGATAGTGTTTTAATGAATGAGTTTGATTATATAATGTATGCAAATGATTTTGAGGCTGTTCCTAAGCTAAAAGGAAAGTTAGACTTTTATGAGAGAAATTATAAAGATATAGAAAAAGAATTTTTAAAGTGTTTTTATGAGTTAATTGAGGGGTAGGGATTTTAATTAAAAAAAATAATTATAAAAAAAGCTAACCTTATATACGGCTACTAGTAAAGAAACAAACTGTCACTACCAGAATTGATAGTTGCAGTTTTCTTTAGTATCATAATGCCACTTTATTAATAATAGTATATAAGTAGTAAATATGGTGCTTTTTATTTTATAAAAAGCAAAGGCGAACATTCCCATAGGGAACCATTGGACGCCTTAATATTTACGGGAAATATAATAGGCTTTTACCCCCCGTTTTGCCAAAAAAGGGGTATTTTTGGTTCTTTTGATAGCAAAAGAACGGACAAAAGGCATCCTTTTTTTAGATAAGTTTTCTTTTATAAGAAAGAAAGTAATTGTTCTTTTGATATCAAAAGAACGGGGACTACCGCTTTTTTTGTAAAACGCTGCGAGTGTGTAAAGAAACTTATGATCCCAATGGGAAATTAATTCATAGAAAGGATAAATAATATGAAAATATTAGTTGATTTTAAGTTACTTAAAAAAAATAAGGAAGATTTACAAAGAGAATTAGGGGAAGATTTATTTAATATTGAATTAGAAAAACCTTGCATGGTTTACAAAAATGATTTAATAGCAATATTAGAAAAATATATTAATGGTGAAATAAATCAAAAAGCACTTTTGAACTGGGTAAATGTTATTTGGTTTACAGATTTATATGAGTATTATAATAAAGATGAGAATAGCATTATTTCTGTAATGTCACACTTAGAAGAATTAGATGAAGAAGGGATTGACTATACTTGTGAACAAATGAGAAAAATGATAGATTGCCTATCAAAAAATATAGAATTTATATTATAAAGAATAACTTTTATATAAATAAAAGGAATGGCTCTTGCTATTCCTTTTTTTTAAGAGTCAATATTTATCAAAATATAAAAAAAGCTAGCCCTTTAGGCTAGCTTTTATT
>CAYJAA010000042.1:0-8745 GCA_964368185.1 uncultured Lachnospiraceae bacterium
AGAAAGACATAGAAGAAGAAAATGAAGATGATGGGTATGAGTACGAATTTGGGACATATGATGAATAATAAAAAAGAAGCTTTATATACAACTACTAGCAAAGAAATAAACTGTCACTACCTAAATTGGTAGTGGCAGTTTTCCTTTAGTAGAATAATGCCACTTTATTAATAATATTATAAAAGTAGTAAATATGGTGCTTTTTATAAAATAAAAAGCAAAGCTGGCCGTTCCCTTTAGGGAATCATTGGGCAGCTTAATATTTACGGAAAATATAACAGGCTTTTACCCCCCGTTTTGCCAAAAAAGGGGTATTTTTCGTTCTTTTGATATCAAAAGAACAATTATTTTTTTATAATGGAAAAGATTATATATAAATAAAAAGGAATGGCTTTTACCATTCCTTTTTCTTTTAGTTTATGAAATTTCTTTACTAGTAGTCGTACATAAGCTTCTTTTTTATTTCATTATTTTATTTATCTCGTTACTTAAAAGGGCAAACTCTTCTATTGTAATGTTCTCAGCCCTAGCTTTTTCATCAATCCCGCTATTGTGTAGTGCTGTTTTAACCTTTTCTTTATCTATCCTAAGGGCGTTAACAATTGAGTTAAATGCCATTTTTCTTCTATTCATAAATGAAGCTTTAATAACTTTAAAAAACATTTCTTCCCTTAAAACTTCAACTTTTTCTGTTTCTCTTTTTTTGATTTTTATAACAGTTGAATCCACTTTTGGTGGGGGAATAAATACATTTTTGGAAACATCAAAAAGTTTTTCTACCTCAGCGTAATAGTCGATAATAATAGTAAATACTGAATAGTCCTTTGTGTTTACTTTTCCATATATCCTACTTGCCACTTCTTTTTGTAACATTACAACAATATTTTTAAAAGGAAGTTTGCTTTGTAATATCTTCATAATAATTGGGCTAGTTATATAATATGGAAGGTTTGAAATGAATTTTATATTTTCTCCATTTTCTATGTGAGGTGAAAGAAACTCTTCTAAATCTACCTTTAAAATATCTTTGTTTATAATTTCTACATTATCAAAGCCTTCTAATGTTTCTTCTAACATTAAAACAGCTCTTGTATCTATTTCAACCCCATAAACCTTTTTTGCTTTTTCACATAGCTTTTGAGTTAAGCTACCCATCCCTGGACCCACCTCTACAACAATATCATTTTCTTCAATCTCTAAACTATCAACAATATTACTTACAACATTTTCATCTATTAAAAAGTTTTGTCCTAAATCTTTTTTAAGATAAAAATCATGTTTTTTCATCATATAAATTACATCTGCTTTATTTGTTGCTTTTATCATCTTATCTACCTACAACACTTTTAAGTTCATCAAAATCAAGGGTTTTTGTCATATATAAACTCCCTACATACACAACGGCGCAAATTGCAATTATTACTAAAGTAGATAGAGAAGTTCCAATAATTAGACTTAACTGAGGCATTAATGCAATAGCAATAATTCCCATTGTTATTCCGCAAAAACCTGCTTTAATAACAGATAAAATCAGTCCCTTTTCTATTTTAATTTGTTTTCTAAGGGTAATATAATGAAGAACAACAATAACGCTGTCTGCTACAATCGTTCCAATAATTGCTCCATATATATTAAGGGCTGGATTCGCAATAAGGAAGATATTTAATATAAGCTTTACAACACAACCTATCCCTAGGTTTATAAGTGGTCTTTTTAAAACCCCTACCCCTTGGAGTACACTTTGCATAGTTGTAGACAACATGGTTGTTAAAATAGAAAAAGATAAAAATCTAACCATTTCATGACCAGAAGGATCTCCAAATAGTAAATCCACTATTTCCTCACTTAATACGCTAAGCCCTATTATACAAGGAATTGCTAGCATAAAAACTACTTTAAAAGCTATATAAACTTTTTTTGATATATCTTTGTTTTGTTTCTTAATAAAAGCTTCACTAATAGCTGGAACTAAACTTGCCGCAAGGGCTGAAGAAAGGATTAATGGAATACTAATTAATGTTTGAGCTTTTGAAGCAAGCTGTCCCCAAAGGATTGTTGCTTGTTCTAAAGTATATCCAGCACTTTGTAGCCCTCCTGAAACTGTAACAGAATTTATAATATTCATAGAAGAGGTTACTAAAGAAGCTAATGTAATAGGAATAGATATTTTAAGTAGTGTAATAAAAATATCTTTTGCTACCTCATTAGAGTGAGTCTTTTGACTATTTATTTTTTCTTTTAATTTTGGCTTATAAAATAAAAAACATATAAATAAATAAAAGAATGCGATAATTGCTCCTGCGGTAGCTCCAAAACTAGCTGCCCCAGCTGCAATAGGAATGCTGTTAAACATACCTAGTAATAATATACACCCTCCAAGGCCTATAACAACCCTACCGGTGGATTCAACAATTTGAGCTGAACTTGGAGGAACCATATTTTGCATACCTTGGAAAAATCCTTTATATGTTGAAAACATACAAACAAAAAAAGGTGCTAGAGAAAGCCCTATTATTGAATAATATGTATCTTCATGCCAACTAAAAATATTAATAAAAAAATTAGCTCCAAAAAACATTATTAAAGTGGATATAGCTCCTATAGCTGTTAAAGACATAAAAGATACCCTAAATACCTTATAAGCCCCGTCATAATACCCAAGACTTGCTCTTTCAGAAACCATTTTTGATATTGCAACAGGTATTCCAATAACAGAAACAGACAGTAAAAAAGAATAAATAGGATAAGCATTACTATAAAGCCCTACCCCAAAATCATCAATAATCCTAACAAGAGGTAACTTAAAAAACATCCCTAAAAACTTAGCGATTATCCCACCCATTGCAAGTATGGCTGCCCCTTTTAAATAATTCTTTTTGGCCAAATTAAATTCCTCCTGTTTTATCCAAACAATATAACATAATATTATATTATATATCTTTTTTTAACTAATTACAAATAAATAAGTATATTTTGTTTAGGAACTCCTTAAAAAGTCAATTGCCTCTGTGAAATCTTTAGGTCTATCTCCTGTAAAAGTAACTTTTTTTAAAGTACGAGGGTGAATAAAGGAAATTTCTTTAGCATGTAAAGCCTGCCTAAAAATAATATTTGACTTATTCTCATTGTATAAACTATCTCCTATTATAGAATGGCCTATGTGGTTTAAGTGAACTCTAATTTGATGAGTTCTTCCTGTAATAAGCTTAAGCCTTAACAAAGAAGCTTCCTTAAACTTCTCTAAAACTTCATACTCTGTAAGGCAGTACTTCCCATCCTCCCTAACAACTCTCTTTATAGAATAGTCTTCTTCTCTTTTTATAGGAGCGCAAATCTCTCCCCTATCTTTTAAAAGAACACCCTCAACAATAGCCTCATAATATTTATCTATTTGACTATTGATATTTTGATCACTAATAAAATGATGAACATATTTATTTTTAGCAACCACCACAATTCCAGAAGTATCCATATCTAGTCTATTTACAAATCTAACTTTACCTGTACACCCTCTTTTTTCCCACATATTATAAATTCCACTAGATAAATTTATAATAGGGTAAGATTTCGTTTTATGAACAACAATTCCAGGTTTTTTATTAATTACTAAAATATCCTCATCTTCATAAATAACATCAATATCAATATCTTGCCCCTTAGAGTCTGGATATTCCATAGGAAAATAAACTTTTATTTCATCCTTTTCTTTTAATACATAAGTAAAGAAAACATCCTTATTATTTACTAAAAGTCTACCTTCTTTTATAATATTTCTAAATGTCCTAGAAGAATAATTATAATTATCTTCTAAAAAAGTATATACATTTTTTCCATCATACTCTCTTGCTACAATATATTCATAACAAGTAGAATATTTACCTTTTTTAATCAAGTCCAAAATATTCCTCTAATGTTACATCTTTTTCTTTTATTTCACTAGCCAGCTCAACCCCTACATATCTTAAATGCCATGGCTCATACATATATCCTGTTATGTCTTCTTTTCCTTTTTGATATCTGATTATAAAACCATATTTGTGAGCATTCTCCCTAACCCATGTTCCCTCTTTTGTATCTTCAAATTTTTCATCTAAAATAAACCCTATACTTTCACAAGACACATCCATAGCAAGCCCCAGCTGGTGTTCACTTTGTCCTGGTCTTGCACTAAATCTATTAGCCGCTTCTTCCCCGTGAGATAGAGAATAGTTTGTAAATAAGCTTTTTTGAATTTCATAAGAACGATATCCACTCATAGCATATAAGTAATTTCCATCCTTTTCTGCATCTGAAAATAAAAGCTCTAAAGCATTTCCTGCTTCTTCTCTCATTGGACGAACTGCTAAAGAAGGCTGTGCGAATCTTACATCTGGAGTTACTAAGTCCTCAGGTACATAATCTGCAGGCAGGTGTCTTTCCTTGTTTACCACCACTGTAATACTATTTGGATCATCCACTAAAATACCCCCTGTTTCAGAAACTTGATATTCCTTCACAGTATATTTATATGTTTTATTCTCACCTTTATAACTAATATTTACTTCTAAGACTACATTTGACTCAGCATCTTTATTAACTCTTATTGTGTTACTTTCTACTAAAACATTTTCCTTTGTGGTCTCGTCCATAAGCTCAACAACAATTTCTTTTGTTTCAATACTTTCTATGGCTACCATCCCACTACTATCTTCATGTTTTAAAGTCACTTCATAAGTAATTAGCTGTCCATGCACTAGCTGACTTCCTTCTTCTATTCCATCTTCAAAAACTACACTAGTTTCATATTTGCCTTTTAAAGTACTCTGTCCTATTGTAGTAGGTTTTAAATAGATAAAATATAAAACTGCAAATATCGCAGCAACAACACCTAATGCTAATACTAATATTAGGGTGAATTTTTTCTTGTTTTTCATTGGTTTCTTTTTCCTATCTTTACAATTTGTCTATAACGCTTTTTATTTTTCTAACAGCAACTTTACACTTGTCTTCATTAACAGCGCAAAGAGCAAACCTTAATCCTTTTTGAAGAGGAATTGTAAATACATTTTCTTCCATTAACATCTCGCAAGCTTTCATTGGATTGCTACATGGAATACTAACAAAGAAACCATCTTTATATGGAGCTAAATTCAAGCCCACTTCTCTAGATACTTCCATAAAAACTTTTCCTCTTGCATTTAACAAGTCGGCATAGTGATTTTTTTCTTCATTAAAGCTGTCTTGTAGCTCTTTGGTGTTTATAATATCTGTTAATACTTGCATAGCTCCTTTTGTCCCATTAGACCAAGTCCCTCTATTTGAATGTAGGTTAGTATAGAAAAATTCCATACTAATTTCTTTACTAGAGGTTACGCAAAGAAGGGCTCCATTTCTAAGACCATACATGGTATATCCCTTTGAAGCGGAAAAAGCAACAAGTATTAAAATATTTTCTGGTAAATCAGAAAATTTCTTAAAAAACTCTCTTCTTTTTTTCTCCTCATCACAAAAATCTATATAAGCAACATCTACTAAAATAGTAATTCTTTTAGATTTATCACTAGCTGCATCTTTTGCAGTTTCTATAATTTCATCCCACTCATTATCAGAAATTGTATATCCAGTTGGGTTGTGAGCAGGAGTATTTAAAATCGTAAGAATTCTACCTTGCTTTTCTAAGTAGTATGTAAATTTCTCTTTAAAACTTTCTATGTCAAAGGCATTTTTTGAATTAAACAAATTAAAGGTGTCTAAACTCCTAAGGTTTTCACTTGCTAAAGTCTGGTATGGATCCCAAAACCAGTTTGCAGTTAATAGAGTATCCCCAATATTTGTATAATTTACAATACTATGGTGAATTGCCCCAGAACCTCCTGGTGTAGCAATTGCTTCTATATATCCTTTAGGTCTTGCATCTTTAAAGCAAGCTTCTTTTACTGCTTCTAAAAATAAAGGGTCTCCCTCTATTCTTGAATAAGCAGCAATACTAGCGTTTGGTAGAGCTTTTAAATGTTTATATACACTTTCAAAGGCAACAAAGCTACCGTCATCTTCTAACAGCACTCCCATAGAGCCATTTATTACATTTTTTGCCCCTAAAGTATTTGTGGCAACCGTTGCTTTTGCTGATATAGTAAAAATTATATCATTTTCAACGGGTCTTATTGCATGATTTGCGACCATATTAATTGTCATCTTTAATACCTCTTTTTCTTACATTAAATAAACATTTTTTTATTTTACCATAAATTAAAAAAAATTTAAACCTCTAAACGCTGTATTTGTGGTATTTTAAGAATATTTCCCCCATATTTTACTTCCTTATTTTAGATTATATTATTTTTCTTTATTTATTTAAAGCGTGCTTAATTTTCCACAAGCCTGCCAGTAAATTTCTCTTTCCATGTTTAAAATATAAAGGCTAATATAAAGATTGAAATATATTTAATTTTCCTTTATAATTAAATAAGTTTTAAATGTTTTATTTCAAGTTAGATTTAAAACTTTATTATAATATCTTTCTAAAAAAAAATAATAAATAATTATACTCACAAATATAAGGAGAAATATAATGGCATTTATTATAGCAAAATGTACAAATTGTGGAGCTTCCCTAGATGTTGATGCATCAAATACTATATCCACATGCAAATACTGCAAAACCTCTTTTGCACTAGAGCAAGCTATAAATAATTACAATGTTGACAATACTAATAATATTACGGATTCTGTTGTTAATATTTACGAAAAAACATCAAAAGACTTTGAAATTATAGCAGGGAAGTTAATAAAATATAGTGGAGCTAGTAGCTTTGCCAAAATCCCAGATACAGTAACTATAATAGGCCCTGAAGCTTTTCTTGATTGTGAGGGGTTAATAGGTGCTGAAATCCCTAGTAGTGTAAAACATATACAGGGTGGATTTAGAAATTGCAGGAGCTTAAAAAATCTAGTAATTCCAAGTAGTGTAATATCTATTGAGGAAGCTTTTTTTGGGTGTACTAGCCTTGAGAGTATAACTATTCCAAGTAGTGTAACCTACATTTATAAAGCTTTTAATGAGTGTCATAGTTTAAAAAATGTAAACATCCCTGATAGCATAACTAATATTAATGACGCTTTTAATGGATGTTATAGCCTGAAAATCTTAACTATTCCAAGTAGCGTAACTAATATTAAATCTTCTTTCACTCGATGTAATAGCCTAGTAAACCTAAATATTCCTAGTGGTGTAACTAGTATTGATGAAGCTTTTGGTGGATGCACCTCCTTAGAAAGCCTGCTACTTCCAAGTAGTGTATCACTAGTAACCTCTTGGGCATTTAATGAGTGTGCTAATCTTAAAAGTGTACATATCCCTAATCCTTTAGTAGAAGTAAGTAGTGGCGCCTTTTCTAAGTGTACCTCCCTAGAAAATGTAGTGGTAAATAAGGAAAGAACTCATATAGAGCTAGGGGCTTTTTCTGATACTCCTTTTAGTGAAAAAATTAATATAGCTAAAAACAAAGAAATTGCAGATAACGAAAGAATGACTTGCGCAAAAAATATGGTTATAACAGCTATATTTATTATATGTCAAATAATCCTTATTGCTTTTGGCGATATGATAGATGAGGCTACAAATCTTGGGGCGGTGTTAATTGGAGCTGTTGCGCTACCTTATGCTATAAATATAAACTTTTGCTTTAAAAAAGACTTTAATTTTATTACCATGCTACATATAATCACCATTATTATTATGTGCATCATTATAATGGACACATTCTTTATGAAAGTAGTAGGAAGTATTTTTTACTTAATCCCTCTACTAATCACTTCTAAGCTTATGAAGTATTTTTCTCATAGGAACTAAGGTATTAGAAAATTTCAGTAAAAATAAAGGAGACTACCTCCTAATTTAATAGCTAAGGCTACTATTTATTGGTGGCCTTATTTTTTTACAAAATATATCACACATCTACATACTGTAAAAAAGTAAATAAATACATAATTTGAATTTACTTTTCCTTTGTGATAAGATGTAAATTAAGGTGATGAATTTAACAACTTAAGTCAGTAGTTAAAGAAGTAATATCCTCAAATAATTAAATAAAAAAGGAGAAATCATATGAAAAAGAAAGTGTTTTTATTCATTTGCATTTTAGTTGTTTTAGTGTCTACAAATGTTTATGGGGGATTAGCAGATGATTTTGAAAGTGGAGTGATAGACCCTGATGTTAACTTAATTGTATATAACCCACCTGGTAAAATGAATGTAGGTGAGACTATGTACTTAAACATCGATTATAATGATTTCTTTGACTATATAAGTTACTCTCCTATATATACCTCACTGAATACAGATGTTGTTGAAATAGATAGCGATGGTTATATAAGTGCAGTTAGTGCAGGACAGGCAGAAATAATTGTAACTGTCCATAATGAAAGATACACTTTTGATATAGAAGTGTCCGATCCTGTAAAAACTCGTAACACAATCTTTGGGGTTGTTGTTTTTGCATTATGTATCTATGCTTCTTTTAAGGGAAACTAAAACAAATAAAAAAATTTTAACTTCCCCCTTTTAGTTACCCACAGTATTTTCCTATACCCCTTGATTAAATATACAAAATATTGTAAAATAATATGTTGTAAAATGAATGTTATCAAGTGGAGGTAATTAACATGTCTAGTTTAGTTGTTGTAGGGGCTCAGTGGGGCGACGAAGGAAAAGGAAAAATAACAGACTACCTTACAAAGAAATGTGATATAGTAATCCGTTATCAA
>CAYJAA010000042.1:8755-11080 GCA_964368185.1 uncultured Lachnospiraceae bacterium
AAGGTGGAAATAATGCAGGGCATACTGTTATTGTAGGAGATACTACCTATAAGCTTCATGTTATCCCTTCTGGAGTTATTCAAAATAAAACCTCTGTTATTGGAGCAGGGATGGTAATTGATCCTGTTTGGCTTGTAAAAGAGATGAACACTCTTATTTCTCAAGGGGTTAAGTTTGATAATTTAATCATAGATGAAAGAGCTCATATTATTATGCCTTATCATAAACTTCTTGATGAACTAAATGAAATTGCCTTAGGGGACAATGATATTGGAACTACAAGAAGAGGTATCGGCCCTACTTATACAGATAAAGTGAAAAGAAATGGAATTAGAGTTTGCGACTTATTAGATGAAGAAATCTTTAAGAAAAAGTTAAAAATCAATTTAGAAGTTGCTAACAAAGAAATAAAACTAATCCACGGGGCAAAACCTTTGGATTATGATGAAATTTATAATGAATATACAGCTTGCATAGATGTTATGAAGCAGTATGTAAAAGATGCTTCTGTTATAATATATGACTATATTAAAAAAGGGAAAAAAGTTCTATTTGAAGGAGCTCAAGGAACCCTTTTAGATATTGACTTTGGAACATACCCATACGTTACATCTTCTCACCCAACTTCTGGGGGAGTTTGTAGTGGAACTGGGGTTGGGCCAGCTTATATTGACGATGTTACAGGGATTGCAAAAGCTTATACAACGAGAGTTGGAAAAGGGCCATTCCCAACAGAGCTTTTTGATGAAGTTGGAGAGTTCTTAAGAAAACAAGGTCATGAATATGGAACAACTACAGGAAGAGCAAGAAGATGTGGCTGGCTTGACACTATAATACTAAAATATGCTGTAAGAGTAAACTCTCTAACTAGTATAGTATTTACAAAGCTTGATACCCTAACAGGCCTTGAAAAAATCAAGATTTGCGTAGGTTATGAATATAAAGGAAAAACTATTACTGATTTTCCAGCAAGCCTTGAGACCCTTGAAAAGTGTAGTCCTATATATGAAGAGATGCCTGGTTGGAATGAAGATATTACAAAGGTGAAAAACTTTGAAGACCTTCCACAAAATGCAAAGAATTATGTAAAAAGAGTTGAGGAACTAGCTGGGGCGAAAATCGGAATCGTTTCTGTAGGACCAGAAAGAGATCAAACTCTAATTATTGGTGAGTATTTCTAAGATGATAGAAGATAATACAAAGTTTTATATTGTCTCAACCCCTATAGGAAATTTAGAGGATATCTCTTATAGAGCTATTCGCATATTAAAAGAGGTAGATATTATCCTTTGTGAAGACACAAGGCATTCTATAAAACTTTTAAATCACTACGAAATAAAAAATAAACTTTTAAGTTATCATAAATTTAATGAAGAGGAAATGAAAGAAAAAATCATTTCCTTTCTATTAGAGGGGAAAAAAATCGCCCTTATTAGCGATGCAGGAACCCCTCTTATTTCTGATCCAGGGTCTGTAATTGTAAATGAGCTAATTAAAAATGATATTTCATTTACCACTATTCCTGGGGCAAATGCCCTACTCCCTGGCCTTATTTTATCAGGCTTTGAAAGCACTTCCTTTACTTTTATGGGATTTTTACCTAAAAAGAAATCTAGGAGAAAAGAAGTCTTTGAAAAAATAAAAACTCAAGAAAACACTTTGATTTTCTATTCTTCCCCCTATGAACTAGCTGACTTTCTAACTTTAGCAAATGAGGCTTTAGGTGATAGAGATGTATGTATTTGTAAAGAAATTACAAAGATACATGAAAATGCGAATAGGACAAATCTTTCTAAAGCTTCTTTAGAATATCAAGGCCTTGAAAGTATCAAAGGAGAATTTGTAATTATTATAAAAGGATACACTCCTATAAAAGAGTCCCTTCCCTTAGAAGAAATTCAAGAAATTTTTAAAAAAAGAACAAAGGGGGGAGAAAATCCAAAGGAAGTTATAAAAATTCTTGCTAAGGAAAATCATATTAACAAAAGAATGTTGTATGAATATTTAATGAAAAAATAAGCTTACTCTCATAAAGTAGTATTTTGACAATAGTAGGATTTGCCGAGGTGTATACACCTACTATTCTTGCTGAAATTAGTTTAAAGTATTATTTTATCTGCGCCATACTTTTCTAAAGATTATTTATATAACAAAAGGAGACTACTATGCTATCTAAAATTGAATTTGAAAACGCAAGGTTAGATTGTGCAACTAAGCAGAAAAAAGGCTTGCATTTTATTTTGGCATCTATATTGATTTGGAGTATGGTATTGGTTGTGCAATTGTTGGATATCCCAATACTTACAAAAAATCTGTTTGTATTTT
>CAYJAA010000043.1:0-6168 GCA_964368185.1 uncultured Lachnospiraceae bacterium
GGCTTTTTCCATTTCTTCAATTACTTGATAAATGATTGTATAAGTTCTAATTTCAACTTCTTCTTTCATACTAGCCGCTAAAGCTTTCGCTTCTGGTTTTACATTAAATGCAATGATAATTGCATTACTTGCAGAAGCCAAAACTACATCACTTTCAGTTACAGCACCAACGCCACCGTGAATAATGCTAACTCTTAAGCCGTCTTCATTGTTGTTTAATTTTTCTAAAGACTGTCTAAGTGCTTCAAAACTTCCTTGAACATCTGCTTTAATAATTAGCTTAATTTCTTTTAATTGTCCCTCAGAAATTTGGTTAAATAAATCATCTAAGCTTACAGGACCATTTTTCTTAAGGGCGTTTTCTCTAAGCTTAATTCTTTTTTGATCTGTGATTTTTCTAGCTTCTCTGTCGCTTTGTACTACAAAGAATTTCTCCCCTGCTTGAGGAACTTCTGAAAAACCAAGAATTTCGATTGCATAAGAAGGTCCAGCAGATTTAATACTATTTCCCTTATCATCATTCATAACTTTTACTTTTCCATAAAGGTGATTACAAACAACAATATCTGAAACATTTAATGTTCCTGATTTGATTAGAAGTGTTGCTGTAGGGCCTCTTTGCTTATCAAGTCTTGCTTCTATAACTGTTCCAACAGCTTTTAGACAAGGATTAGCCTTTAATTCTTCTACTTCACTAACAAGTAAAATCATCTCAAGTAAATTTTCGATTCCAATCCCTTGCTTTGCTGAAATTTCTACACAAATAGTATCCCCACCCCAGTCTTCACAAACAAGACCATGCTCTGTTAGCTCTTGTTTTACTCTATCTGGAGTTGCTCCTGGTTTATCAATTTTATTAATTGCAACAATAATAGGAACTTCTGCTGCTTTTGCATGGTTAATAGCTTCTATAGTTTGAGGCATAACCCCATCATCCGCTGCTACAACTAATATAGCAATATCTGTAACAGAAGCACCCCTTGAACGCATAGCTGTAAAAGCCTCATGCCCAGGAGTATCAATAAATGTTATAGGTTGATTGTTTAAAGAAATTGTATAAGCACCAATATGCTGAGTAATTCCTCCTGCCTCTCCACCAATAACATCTGTTTTTCTAATTGAGTCAAGTAGAGAAGTTTTTCCGTGGTCAACATGTCCCATAACAGTAACGATAGGAGGTCTTTTTTCAAGTTTACTTTCGTCTTCATAATGAGCGTCTAGTAAATTATCTACCATTTCATTTTCGTCTTCCACAGTTGCCATATAATTAAATTCTTCACAAACAATAGAAATAGTATCAAAATCAATTACTTGGTTTACTCCTGCCATAATCCCATATCCCATTAAAACTTTTATGATTTCAGTTGGAGCTTTTTCTAACTTATTAGCAAGATCTCCAATTGTAATGCTTTCAGGTAAAGTAATTTCTTTTACTTGTTCAGCGATTTTAATTTCTTTTTCTTCTCTAAGCTCTTTATTTTTCTTCTTGTAATCTCTTTTGTTTGCCTTTGTAGCTCTTTTGCTGTTGTCAATAAATTTAGGAACAATCGCTGGTTTTGCCCCTTTCTTTTTGTCAACTACTGGTTTTTTGTTTACAACTGGTTTTTTGTCGTTGAATTTTTGCTTTAAATCTTCAACTCCAACAGCTGGATTTTCTTCATTTGTTTTGTTATATACTTTTTTAGTTTTTGTTCTTATATGTTTTGTATCTTCTTTTTCTTTACTTACTACAACTTTAGGCTCTTCTTTAGGCTTTACATTTTTGGCTACAGGTTTAACAGCTGGTTTTTTCTCTTCTTTTATAGCTGCCTCCTCTTTTACCTCTTTAGTTTGTTTTGCCTCTTGTGCCACAGGAGCTTTTTCAGCCTCTTTAGCTTTTGCTACCTTTGTTGTATCTACTCCATTTTTACTTTCTAAATAAGCCTCTTTATTGAAGTTATTTCTAAAATATTTTTCTTGTTGAGGAGTTAACGCACTCATATGATTTTTTACAGGTATCCCCATATCTTTCATAATTTGCGCAAACTCTTTACTTGTAAAATCGTATTCTTTAGCTAAATCATATACTCTCATACCTAATTTGCCCTCCCCTTATTATTTATAATATATTCTTTTATTTGTCTTGGTAAGTCAATAATATCTTCTTCCTTAACATTTACATTCAGCCCGTGATTTATAAGTTTAGACTTAGATGTTTTTAATATGCAACTTTCTTTTTCACAAACATAACAACCCCTACCATTCATTTTCCCACTTGTATCAAAAACAACATTTCCATCCCCATCCCTTACAATTCTATACAGATTTCTTTTATCTGTCTTTTCTTTACAAACAAAACAAGTTCTATATACTGTTTTTTTCAAAACCCCTTATCCTCCTTTATAAATACTTTTTTTATAAATGTCTATAATTACTCTGATAATTTCATTGAACTTTTTATATCAATTTTATATCCTGTAAGTCTTGCTGCAAGCCTTACATTTTGACC
The DNA here is from genome assembly GCA_964368185.1 of uncultured Lachnospiraceae bacterium. Lineage (GTDB taxonomy): Bacteria > Bacillota > Clostridia > Eubacteriales > Anaerofustaceae > CAYJAA01. The sequence continues at coordinate 2,489 of CAYJAA010000043.1, forward strand.
GTCTTTACCAATAGCTAAAGATAATTGATCTTCACTAACAACAACGCTCATTTTTTTCTCTTCTTCATTTTCTATCTCTACAGATATAACGCTAGCTGGAGATAGTGCGTTTTTGATATATTCCATTGGATCATCACTCCACTTGATAATATCAATTTTTTCATCCCCAATTTCGTTTATTATATTTTGAATTCTAAAACCCTTTGGTCCAATACAAGTTCCCACTGGATCAATTTTAGGGTTGTCTGAATGAACTGCCATTTTTGTTCTACTTCCCGCTTCTCTAGAGATAGCTTTTATCTCAACTGTTCCATCAGCTATTTCACTAACTTCATTTTCAAATAATCTTTTAACAAGACCTGGATGAGTTCTTGAAAGAATTATTTGAGGGCCTTTTGGAGTAATATTTACATCTGCAAGATAAACTTTAAGTCTCATTCCTGGGTAATATATCTCGCTTTTTACTTGATTGACATTATTTAAAATTCCTTCTGCTTTACCTAAGTCAATATGAATAATTTTTTGTTTTTCTATTACTGTTTGCCCATCTACTGTTTTCTTAACATCTCTATATTCTTCTCTTTGAATAAATCCTGTTAAAATTTCATCTTTTTTCTTACTAAAATTATCGCTTACGATATTTCTTTCTGATTCTTTTATTTTTTGAATAATTAACTGTTTTGCATTTTGTGTAGCGATTCTTCCAAAGTCCCTAGGCTCAATTTTTGTTTGAACGCTGTCTCCTAGTTCAACATGAGGATCAATTTCTTTTGCTTCCTCTACTGAAATTTCTAAATCCTCATCACTAACTTCCTCTACTACTTCCCTTACAGAATAAACATCTATCACGCCGCTATTTCTATCTATGTTAACCCTAACATCTTCTTCGCTTTTTGTGTCTTTCTTATAAGCAACTACCATAGCAGATTCAACCGCTAAAATAATTTCTTCTTTATCAATTCCCTTTGTTTTACTAATTTCATCTAATGCTTCAATAAAATCCTTCAGTGGATTTTCTTTAACTGCTGACTTTTTTGCCATTTTTTTATCCCTCCTTAAATTAAAAATCAAAATGTAAGTTTATCTTACTTATTTCTTCAAGTTTTATATCTATCATTTCTTCATCTATAAAAATAGATATGCTATCTTCATTATATCCCTTTAATACTCCTGTTAATTTTTTCTTTTTATTAACTGGGCGGTATAGGGAAATGTCTATTTGTGAGTCTATATATCTCTTAAAATGTTCTTTTGTTTTTAAAACTCTATTAATGCCAGGAGAAGATACTTCTAGCATATATTCAGTTTCTATAAACTCTTTTTCATCAAGCTTTTTAGAAATAACCCTTGTTATTTCTGATAAATCATCTAAATTTATTTTATCTTCTAGTTTTTCAATGTAATATCTAAGAACATAACTAGAACCTTCCTTTTTGTATTCAACATCAAAAAGTTCACAATTAAAAGAAGGTAATATTTCCTCAATTAGGTTTTTTGCTATTTCCACATATTTTTTTGACATATTTTAGCCTCCTTTACTAAAAACTTTCCAAATAAAAAGGAATGAGTGGGGTTACCCACTCATCATCATTAAGTCATTTTTAATTATTATATCACTAATAAACTTTTAATACAAGTATTTTAATAAGGAATTTTATTTTGATCTTTAAAAAGAATTATCTCATTTTCTCTTTTCGTTTTTAAAATGTCTATAACCCTTTGATTTAAACTTCCCTTAAATGGTTCCTTTAGTGTTTTTTTCCTTTTCTCAAACTTACCATCTACCAGTACATCAACATAATCTAAAATTATTTTCTCTTTTCTATCTAATATCTCTTCATAAGTATACCCTGTATATAGCCATATATTATAACCTAAATCTTTTGTTTCTTTTAAAATAGGAACAAGCTTTCTCCACTGAACAAGAGGCTCCCCTCCTGAGATAGTAACCCCATCAATTAAAGGATTTTTCTTTATAAGGGAAATGATCTGCTCTTTATCCATTAAAATATTTTCACTAAAAGAGTGAGTCCCTTCATTATGACACCCCTCACAGTTATGAGGACACCCCTGCGTAAATAAAACAAACCTTATCCCTGCTCCATCAACTGTAGAATTTAACTCATAACCACTAACATTTACTTTACACATTATGCTTAACTCTAAGAGATTCCTCGGATTTTTTTGCATCATTAAATCTGTCTACTGTCCCTACTAAATATCCTGTAATTCTTCTAATTCTCTCAAAGGGTATATCCCCTTCTTCTCTACTACAACTAGGACATATATCTTCAATAATTCCATTGTATCCACACACTGGATCTCTGTCTACAGGGTGATTAATAGAGCCGTATCCAATACCAGCATCATACATACATCTAATAACTTTTTCAAAAGCATCTACATTTTTTGTTAAGTCTCCGTCTAACTCTACATAAGTAATATGCCCTGCATTAGTAAGGGCGTGATAAGGAGCTTCTAGGTTTATTTTATCATAAGCTAAAATATTATAATATACTGGAATATGAAAACTGTTTGTATAAAACTCTCTATTAGTAACCCCTTTGATAATCCCAAACTTTTCTTTATCCATTTTAATAAATCTTCCAGAAAGCCCCTCAGCAGGAGTTGCAATAAGGCTATAATTTAGCTTGTCTTCACTAGCCTTTTTATCCATAAACTCTCTCATAAAAGTAACAATCTCAATCCCTAATTTTTGAGACTCTTCACTCTGCCCGTGATGCTCTCCCCTTAAAGCCACTAAAGTTTCAGCAAGGCCAATAAAGCCTACTGTTAATGACCCATGTTTTAACACTTCCATTACTTCTTCATCTTGCCTTAAATTTTCGCTATCTATCCAAACTCCTTGCTTCATTAAGAAAGGATAATTATATACTTTTCTTCTGCCTTGATATTTAAGCCTTTCTTTCAACTGTTCATAAACTAGCTCAAGTTTATCTTCTAACATCTTATAAAATAAATCCATATCCCCTTTTGCAATAATTCCAAGGCGAGGAAGATTTATAGAGGTAAAGGATAAATTCCCTCTACCATTTGAAATTTCTTTACTCTCATCATGAACATTTCCCATAACCCTAGTCCTACACCCCATATAGGCGATTTCTGTTTCTGGTTTTCCCTCTTTATAATACATAGCATTAAAAGGGGCATCTTGAAATGAGAAGTTAGGAAATAGCCTTTTTGCACTACATCTACAAGCAAGCCTAAATAAATCATAATTTTTGTCTTCCTTATTATAGCTTATCCCCTTTTTTACTCTAAATATTTGTATAGGGAAAATTGGAGTTTCTCCAGTTCCAAGGCCAGCCTCTGTTGCTAAAAGTAAGTTTTTCACAACAAGCCTTCCCTCTTCACTTGTGTCAAGTCCATAATTAATAGAAGAAAAAGGAGTTTGGGCTCCAGCTCTTGAGTGCATTGTGTTTAAGTTGTGAATAAAAGCTTCCATACCTTGATAAGTTGTTTTATCAGTTACTTTATAGGCTTTATCTCCTGCAAAAGTGCTAGCTTTTTTAAGGATATCTTCCCTTACAATATCTTTACCTACCTTAGAAGTAAAAATCTCATTAAATTCCTGAATATTATGAAGTCTAGGAATAATACCCTCATTTTCTAGAGATAATAAAATATTTTCTATCTTTTCTAAATCTACACTACTATCT
>CAYJAA010000043.1:6178-6898 GCA_964368185.1 uncultured Lachnospiraceae bacterium
AATGTTTTCTTTACACCCTCACCCATAGCATAATCAAAGTTTACAATAGACTGCCCACCATGTTGATCATTTTGATTAGACTGTATAGCAATACAAGCAAGAGCGGAATAACTCATAATATCTTGGGGCATTCTTAAAACTCCATGACCTGTAGAAAAACCTCCCTCAAAAAGCTTTATTAAGTCAATTTGACAACAAGTGGTTGTTAAGTTAAAAAAGTCCATGTCATGTATATGTATATCTCCCTCTTTATGGGCTTTAGAAAACCTCTCATCAATTACAAACATCTCAAAAAACTGCTTTGCTCCCTCAGAGCCATATTTAAGCATTGTTCCCATAGCTGTATCCGCATCAATATTTGCATTTTCCCTTTTAATATCGCTGTCTTGAGAATCGCTAAAAGTAACATCTTGATAAACCTTCATAAGATTTGTATTCATTTCTCTATTTTTACTTCTTTTGTCTCTATATAAAATATAAGATTTTCCAACAGAGGTATATCCATTGTCTATTAAAACTTTCTCAACAATGTCCTGGGTATATTCAACACTAGGAGGATTACTTCCTTCATTTTCTAAAATAGTAACAACTTGATTTGCTAAGTTAAGTAAAGTGCTTTGTTCTATTTCTTCATTACAACCTATAAAAGATTTCTCAATTGCTTTTGTAATCTTAGAAATATTAAAGCTATCTTCTCTGCCATCTCTTTTAATAATACTT
>CAYJAA010000043.1:6932-10984 GCA_964368185.1 uncultured Lachnospiraceae bacterium
AAAAAAATAAAAGGAATATCAATTTTCCCCTTATAAATCCATAGTTTCAGCCCTAAAGACCGTCCCTTTATTTAGTGTATAAATATTTGATAACTTTTCATAAACACAAGATATAGTATATTATATATATTCTTTTTTGTCAATGAATATATAAAATTTTAGCAAGTATAAATATATGGCAAATTATGGATATTTTTATGGAAATAATTAATATAATTTTTTAAAGAAAAGAAAAAATAGGACTAATATAATAAAGCCTCATAAAGAAACTTTATAATCTAAAGAAAAAAAAATGGAAGAAGCCATTTATTTATCTATGCAAGCCTTTCTTTATAAGGGGTAATAGTTCTTTTGATAACAAAAGAACGGGGACTACCGCTTTTGGGCAAGACTGTAGCTGGATAAAAGTCTATTATACTTTGCTGTAAATATTAAGGACGTCCAAAATTTCCTAATGGGAATGGAGGGCTTTACTTTTTATAAAATAAAAAGCACCATATTTACTACTTATATAATATTAGTTAATAAAGTAGTATTATGATGCTTAAAGTGAATTTTTTTAAGTTTATCTAGTTTGTCCATTTCCTGTAATGATATATTTTATTGTAGTTAATTCTGTTAGTCCCATCGGCCCTCTTGGTAGAGTTTTTTGAGTTGAAATTCCAATTTCTGCTCCAAAACCAAACTCTTCTCCATCAGTAAATCTAGTAGAAACATTTACATAAACACAAGCACTATCTACCCTAGATGTAAATAAATCTGCGCTTTCTATATCCTTTGTAACAATACACTCTGAATGTTTTGTGGAATATTTATTAATGTGTTCAATTGCCTCATCTATATCATCAACAACTTTTGCTGTTATAATATAATCATTATATTCTGTATAGTAATCTTCTTCACTTGCTGGCTTTATATCACTACCTAAAATATCTTTTGTCTTACTACATCCTCTAATCTGGGTGTTTTCATTATCTAAACTTTTTTTCATAAGAGGTAAAAATTCCCTTGCTACATCCTTGTGAATTAACACAGTCTCTAAACTGTTACACACGCTTACCCTTTGGGTTTTTCCATTATGCGTTAAAGCGACCCCTTTTTTTATATCAGCAAATTTATCAATATAAATATGACAATTCCCAGCCCCAGTTTCTATAAAAGGAACACTTGCTATCTCTTTAATAGACTGTATCAAGCTCATTCCACCCCTTGGAATTAATACATCTATATACTTTGTTAAACTTGCCATAGTCTTAACATGTTCTCTATTAGTATCTTTAACAAGCTGAATAATATCTTCATTTAAGCCAGCTTTTTTAAGGGCTTTTCTCATAATATCCACAAGAATAATATTTGTGTGAATAGCTTCTTTACCACCCCTTAAAATACAGGCATTTCCTGATTTTAAACAAAGACATCCTGCGTCAATTGTAACATTTGGGCGAGATTCAAAAATAATCCCAACAACCCCTAAAGGCACCCTTACTTTTAAAATATTCATCCCATTAGGTCTTTTTACACCGCAGTCACTGTTTCCTATAGGATCTTGTAAATCAACTAACTTTAAACAAGCACTAGCCATGCTTTTTATTCTTTCCTCATTTAACATTAATCTATCAATCATAGAATCCTTAATGCCATTTTCCTTTGCCATAGAAATATCTTTTTGATTTTCACAAATAATTTCCTTAGTATCTTCTATTAAAAAGTTAGAAATATTAATTAGAGCTTGATTTTTTATAGCAGTGTCTGTAGTTGATAACTCGAAACTAGCCTTTTTAGCCTTTTTACCTAAATCTTCCATACTAAACATATATTCACCTCTTTTTTAATAATAAACTGTATCTATTTGTTAACTATTCAATGGGTAGATTATTCATCTTTAAAAAACTTAATTTATCCATATATCCCCTTTGGAATTTGATTTTTCCATTAGTAATATGAAAAAATCCACACCCCCTAAAGCCTTTTGGGTCCACCCACTCCATTATAGCCCACTTATCATCTTCAAAAATATTCTCTGGGATACACACCATTTTAGCTAAAGCAAATTCATTAACAAACATTTTATAAATATTTTCTCTTCCTATAACTGGATCCGTTACAACTTGATGATTAATAGCATCTTCGTGATATAACTCACTAAGCCCTTTTGCATCCCCTTTATTAAAAGTTTCTATCCAAAGCTCTAGTACTTCTTTTGGTGTCATAATTCCTCTTTCTACTTTATAAAAGTGATTTATTTTCCCTTAAATAAAGTCCCTTTATTTTCTCCCTCAAATAAAGCGTATAAATCTTCAGGGTAGTCTGAAGACATTATCACCATTGACATTTTCCCCTCCATTGCAATCTTCCCTGCCTTAACTTTTGTCAGCATTCCCCCTGTTCCAAACTCACTACCCTTGCCACTAGCAATAGAAATAATATAATCATCAATTTTACTAACTACATCTATTTTCTTTGCATTATTATATTCATTAGGATTTTTATCATAAAGACCGTCTATGTCTGTTAGTAATATCAGTAAATCTGCCCCTACTAAATTTCCTACAATAGCTGATAAAGTATCATTGTCTCCAAACTCGATTTCTTCTGTGCTAATCGTATCATTTTCATTTACAATAGGAATTACATTATAACCTAAAAGCTTCTCAAAGGTGTTTTTTGCATTATAAATCCTATCTTCCTCACTAATAATATCCCCAGTTAAAAGAATTTGAGCTACTATATGATTATATTTTGAAAACATCTCATCATATAAATACATCAGCTCACACTGACCTATTGCTGCAAGGGCTTGCTTAGAGGGCATATCTTCAGGTCTTTTAGCTAGCCCCAGCTTTCCACAACCAACGCCTATAGCTCCAGAAGAAACAAGTATAATTTCCTTACCAGAATTTTTAAGATCAGAAATCACCTTAACAAGTTTTTCCACTCTTCTAATATTAATATTTCCACTTTTGTGAGTTAAAGTAGAAGTTCCGATTTTTATTACAATTCTCTTTGCTTTCATTACTTCATTCATAAAAATATCCTTATGTTAAACTATTTTTTATTCTTTTTATTATATAATAAAACTTTAAATTTAACAATTATTATTTTTTTACTTTTACTTTAAAAAAAATAAAAGCTCATTTAAGCTTTTATTTTCCCGCCATTCTTTTTATAACCCTTAAATCATCGGCATAAAAGTTATATCCTTCATAGTTTCCTACAATCCTAGAATATATTTTCGTTTTATACATATTTAAAATTTCACTTAATTTGAGATTTGTAGTAATAATAGTCTTTTTCTCACTATCAATACGATTTTCTATGATTTTTAATATATTGTTATTCATAAAATCACTTTGAGTTTCAACCCCTAAATCATCAATTATCAGTAAATCACTAGTGTATAAAAAGTTTATTTTTTCTCTAAACTTTTCTTCATTATACCCCCTTAAAGCCTCCTCTAAGGCAAAGGCACTAAGAATTGACACATCATAACCCTTATTTATAAGCTCATAACCAATAGATTTTGCCATAAAGCTTTTCCCACTTCCAACAACACCCATAAAAATTAAACCTAAGGGAGCATTTTCTTCAAAGTTATTTATAAACTCATAAGATTTTTCCCTTATTTTTAATATATTCTCCCTTGGACTCTTCTTATCATTTGACTCTTTTTCGCTAAAAAGTTTTTCATCAAAAAGAGAAAAATTCTCCTTGATTTTTTCACTTTGCTTTTCATCTAATAAATAATCTTTAAGACACTGACACATATTCCCTGATACATACCCCTCATCCATACATATATCACAGCTAATCTTTACCTCTAAACTATCTTTTGAAAATCCATTTTCAAGAAGTTGTTTTTTTAGTGTTTCATTACACTTCTTACTTCTTTCATCAAATTCCTTTTCAGAAATTTCCCCCATACAATAACTATATCCTAAATCTTTAATTTGTAAAAAGGCGTTTTTAGCAGTTTCATCATTTTCTATTAAAAACTGTCTTATTTCTCTTACTATAAGTTGTGTACCTTTTTGTGCGTTCTCATTTATTTCAGA
>CAYJAA010000044.1:0-2239 GCA_964368185.1 uncultured Lachnospiraceae bacterium
GATGTAGAAAGAATTATGGCCTTTGGAGTGGCTGGGCTATCTGTTATATGTGATTCTCTTTCTGCAATTAAATACGCAAAAGTTCGTCCTATTATAAGGGAAGGAATTATTGCTGACTTTGAGAGGATAGGAGATTATCCAAAGTTTGGAAATGATGATGATAGAGTTGATAACATTGCTATTAATATATTAAAAATGTTTGATGAAAAGCTAAAAGAACATAAAACTTATAGAGAGGCAAAACACTCCCTTTCAGCCCTTACTATAACTTCAAATGTTGTATATGGTAAAAAAACAGGAGCTACTCCTGATGGAAGAAAAAAAGGTGAGGCCTTTGCTCCTGGAGCTAATCCAATGGCAGGCAGGGAAACTTGTGGGGCTTTAGCTAGCTTAAATTCTGTTGCTAAGCTTCCATTTAATTCTTGTAAGGATGGAATTTCTAATACTTTTTCTATTGTTCCTGAGGCCCTTGGAAGTGATTTAGATACGAGGGTTTCAAACCTTGTTAGCATTCTTGATGGGTATTTTATAAATGGAGCTCATCATATTAATGTTAATGTTTTAAATAAAGAAAAGCTAATTGAGGCTTATGAAGACAGTAGCGCTTACCCTAATTTAACTATAAGAGTTTCTGGGTATGCTGTAAACTTTAATAAGTTAAACAAGAGCCAACAAAAAGAAGTTATCAGCAGAACTTTTCACTCTAAGGTGTAAAGATGAAGGGATATATAAGCTCCTATGAAACATTAGGAGGAGTGGACGGTCCAGGGATTCGCTTTGTAGTTTTTTTCAGTGGCTGTAACTTAAGATGTAAATACTGTCACAACCCTGAAACTTGGGAAGAAAAAAGTGGATATGAAGTTAAGGCAAAAGACTTCTTTGAAAAAATAAAAAGATACAAGTCTTATTTTGGGAAAAGTGGAGGAGTGACTTTTTCTGGGGGAGAACCTCTACTTCAAAGTGCTTTTTTAAAAAAGCTTATTTTAATGTGTAGGGAAGAAGGTATTCATACAGCTATAGATACCAGTGGTAGCCTTGATACAAAAGAGGCTTATGAAGTAAGCTTACTTGCAGATTTAATTATACTCGATATAAAAATGATAAGTAACCACCTTTATCAGTTTTATATTGGCACGTCTTTAGATAAGGTTATAAAATACCTAAAATTCATAAATGAAAATAAGAAAAAAATATGGATTAGAAATGTAATTGTCCCAGGGGTAAATGATGATGAAAAATCTATTTTAAAACTAAAAGAAATTTTAAAGAATTATAAATATGTGGAAAAATATGAGTTTTTACCCTTTAAGAATACTTGTCAGGTGAAGTATGACAACTTATCTCTTCCTTTTTTCTTTAAAGGAAAAGAACACTGCCCTCCTGAAGTAGTAAAAAAAGCATACTCTATTTACAATAAATAAAAGGGAAATATTTTATATTTACCCTTTTTTTATTTATCCATTATGCTACTTAATAATAAAGATTTTAAGGACTCATAGTTTTTTAGTATATACCTAGGGGAAATTAAGGATATATTCCCAATAAGACTTTTTAAAAAAAGAAACTTATGATATAATTTATAGGATAAACAAAGGGAGAATTGACAAATGATAAAAGTAAAAAACAAAGCATTACTAGCAGACTTAGGACTGTTTTTAATGGCGTTTATATGGGGAAGTGGATTTGTTGTAATGAAAAATGCTCTAGATGTGCTTTCCACCCAAAACCTAATTTTCTTTAGATTTTTAATAGCTAGTATAATCTTAGCTATTTTTAATATAAAAAGACTAAAAAAACTAGACAAAGAAACCATTAAATATGGCATTGTTTTAGGGTTTTTTCTATATTTAGGTTTTTTCTTTCAAACTAAAGGACTAGAGGCATCTTCTGCTGGCAAAAGTGCATTTTTAACTAGTATATATGTTGCTATTATACCTTTTTTAAGCCTGATTGTGACTAAACAAAAACCAAGTAAATATAATGTAATAGCTGCTTTTACTATGTTTGTTGGGATCCTGCTTTTAACTATTGACTTTAAAGAAGGGCTTCACTTTAATTTTTATGATATATTAACTATGATAGGATCATTGTTTTTTGGTTTACATGTGTTATTCGTTGGAATATATTCTAAGAAAAAAGATCCAATTACCCTTGTAACCCTTCAAATAATTGTTGCTTGTGGATTAAGCTTTTTAATGATACTTCTTCAAGGAGATGTAAACTTAACAATACCACAAAG
>CAYJAA010000044.1:2279-10925 GCA_964368185.1 uncultured Lachnospiraceae bacterium
TAATTATTGCTGAGACAAAATTATCTTTTCTTAAAAAGAAAAAAATTGTCAATGAAAGTTAGAAAGGTAAAATATTATGGATAATATTACTAAGGAGTTATATGCTATAGTCTCTAAAGAAAACTTATTATTAAATGAGCCTATGAAAGATCATACCACCTTTAAAACAGGTGGAGAAGCTAAGATTTTCATATCTCCTAAGAAGATAGATGAAGTTATAAAAGTAATTGATATATTTAAAAAGTATAATGTCCCATTTTTATTTATTGGAAAAGGCTCTAATCTATTAGTTAGAGATGAAGGCTTTGATGGGGGTATTATTTGTAGCGAAAATATGGATTTTATTGAAATTGATGGAGACTGCTTAAATATTGCAGCTGGGGCTTCTATGGGAAGTGTAGCAAAAATAGCCCTTGAAAATAGTTTGAGTGGCTTTGAGTTTGCCAGTGGAATTCCAGGGACTTTTGGTGGGGGTGTGTTTATGAACGCTGGAGCTTATGGAGAAGAAATAAAAGATGTTTTACAAGAAGTTACTTTGCTTACCCAAAGTGGAGAAGTTATAACCTTAAAAGCTAGTGATATTTTATTAGAATATAGAAATACAAGTATAGAAAAAAATGGGGAGATTGTTTTAAGTGGAAAAATTAAACTTAAAAAGTCAAATAAAGAAGATATTAAATCTAAAATGTTTGACTTAAATAGACAAAGAAAATTAAAACAGCCCCTAGAGTTCCCAAGTGCTGGAAGCACCTTTAAAAGACCCCCTGGACACTTTGCCGGAAAGTTAATTGAAGACAGTGGCCTAAAAGGTTTTAGTTATAATGGGGCTATGGTTAGTGAAAAGCACTGTGGATTTATAATAAATACTGGAAGCGCTAAAACAAAAGATATATTACATGTGATAGAACATGTTAAAAAAGAAGTTTATAATAAATATAATATAAACCTTGAAACCGAAGTGAAAATTATCGGAAATAACTATAATTACAAAGAGGAAAATTAAAATGAAATACTCAGATTATACTAGTTTAAAAGTAAAAATGGAAAGAAAAGCAAAGCTTTTAAGCTTTGTTCCTTATATGATATGTATAGGGGTGTTCTTTCAAATCGCCTTTATCATATCTCAAACAGAAGTTAGATACACTTTCTTAGATTTAACTATTATGGATCAACTATTTTCAGTAGCCGCACTAAAATTACAAAGTGGAAATATGGTATATGCTTTTATAATATACGCCTCTATTTTATTTTGTATATTATATCTACTTATTGGCACATATCTGGCCAGCAAAAACCACTCTTTTGGATATTCTCTTTTAATAGTGGCTATGTTTATAGTTTCTGTTGTAGCTGTTTTGTCTCTTGATTATGTTTTGGCTTTTATACACTTTCTAGTTATCATAATGCTATTTGTTGGTAGAAGTAATTGCTAGGTCTTAAAAGAAATTCCAAATTCTGTTTGGGGTAATCACAGTGGCCAAAAGTAAAACTATTTTTGTTTGTAGTGAGTGTGGGATGGAAAGCCCTAAGATATGGGGGCAGTGTCCTGAGTGTAAATCTTGGAATACTTTTAATGAGTTTGATGAAAAAGCCTTTAAAAAAACTTATGAAATAACAAATACTATTTCTGCAAAGCCTACTAAGATAGTGGACATCCCTACTGATCATGACAAAAAATCTTCTTCTTATATTCCAGAACTTGATAGGATTTTAGGAGGAGGGATTGTAGCTTCTAGCCTTGTTTTAATAGGTGGTAGCCCAGGAGTTGGTAAGTCGACTATCCTTTTACAAATGTGTCACAACCTTAGTATTAATAATAAGAAAGTTTTATACGCCTCTGGGGAGGAAAGTTTGTCTCAAATAAAAATGAGACTTGACAGGCTTTGTCTTAAAAATAGTGAAATATATCTGCTAGCAAGCCATAATCCTCATGAGATTGTTCAAAGTGCTAAAGAGCTAAAAGCAGATTTAGTAGTAATAGATTCTATTCAAACGCTAAATGATCCGAATGTATCTTCCTCTGCTGGAAGTGTTTCCCAGGTGAGAAACTCAACTACAATTTTAATGGATTTAGCTAAAGTTAGTGGGATAACTACCTTTATTGTTGGCCATATTACAAAGGATGGCACTATCTCAGGACCTAAGACTATAGAGCATATGGTGGATACTGTCCTTTATTTTGAAGGTATAGAAAATGAAAGCATACGAATCATAAAGGCTAACAAAAATCGTTTTGGTTCTACAAATGAAGTTGGCATGTTCCAAATGACAAAAAAGGGTCTTATATCTCTAGAAAGCCCTTCTGCGGCTTTTTTAGAAGGAAGAGTTGAAAGTGCAAATGGAAGCGCTGTTACTGTAACTATGGAAGGCTCTAGAGCCTGTTTAATAGAAGTGCAAGGCCTTGCCTCTAGCACATCTTATTCCCTTCCAAAAAGAATGTGTTCTGGCTTTGAATATAATAGATTTATCTTACTTTTAGCTGTTATTGAAAAATTCACAAGTATGAAAATCTATGACAAAGACATTTACTTAAACATTATAGGAGGGATAAAAATCGAAGAAACAGGAACAGACCTAGGGATTATTTGCAGCATTATTTCCTCTATTAAAAATAAACCTATAAATTCATCAATAGCTATGTTTGGTGAAGTTGGGCTTTGCTCAGAAATTAGAAGAGTTTCAAACCCAGTAAAAAGAATAAATGAAGCTTATATAATGGGCTTTAATAAAGTAATAGTCCCAAAAAATAATTTAAGCAAAGAAGATAAGCTAGAAATAAAAAAAGAAATTAGCATCATTGAAGTATCCTCATTACAAGAATGTCTAAATAACATTTTTTAATGAACAAACATATAAAATCTAAGGTGGTTAACTTTTATGAATGGTGGAATTTTTTTTAAAAATGTAATAAAAGAATACAAAACAAGTGGAATAAGCACATATGCCCTTGATGATATTAGTTTTGAAATAAATGATGGGGAATTTGTGGTAATCGTTGGGCAAAGTGGAGCAGGAAAAACCACTTTACTAAACTTACTAGGGGGCATGGACAGTGTAACTAGTGGGGAAATTATAGTTGGTGGAGAAAAAATCAGTAAATATAGTGAAAGAAAGCTTACAAAATATCGCAGATACAATGTAGGCTTTGTTTTTCAGTTTTATAATTTAATCCAAAATTTAACAGCCTTTGAAAATATACAAATGGCTATAGAAATATCAAAAAGTCCTGTTAATGCTAAAGATGTTCTTGAAAGTGTAGAGCTTTTACAAAGAAAAGATAACTTTCCCTCTCAGCTATCTGGAGGAGAACAACAAAGAATATCCATAGCCAGAGCTTTAGCTAAAAACCCTAGCATTTTGCTTTGTGATGAACCTACTGGGGCGCTAGATTATAAAACTGGAAAAACAATTTTAAAACTTTTATATAATATTTGTAAAACAAATCATATTCCTGTTATCATTGTTACTCATAACTTAGCCCTAACCCCTATGGCTGACAAAGTAATACGAGTAAAAAGTGGGAAAATAGAGAGTATATCCATCAATGAGAGTGTCGTTGATATTAACGACATAGAGTGGTAAAAATATGAAGAAAAAAACGCTACTTAAAGATTTATTTAGAGAGATTTTTAAAACGAAAAAGAGATTTTTCTCCATTGTAATTATAACTTTACTTGGTGTTAGTTTTTTTGTTGGAATTAGAGTTGTTGGAGAAAATATGCGCCTTACAGGAGACGCTTACTATGATGACACAGCCTTTATGGATATTTCTCTTGTTAGCACATACGGTTTTAATGATAATGATATAGAGGCTATAGAAAACTTCTCTCTTACTAAAGAGATTTTTCCTAGCTACTCAACAGATATTTTACTAAAACTTCCAAGTAAAAAATATACCTTTAAGGCTCATACTCTTCCAGAAGATGAAGATATTATGAACTTAGAGCTTATCAGTGGTAGACTGCCTGAAAATATAAATGAGGCTTTAATTAATGAGGGTTTTGGGGATATTCTTGGTATAAATATTGGGGACACTATAGAAATAGAAAAAACTAGCCCCCTTGATTTAACCATTGATGAAATAACTATTGTAGGAACTGTGAAATGGCCTAATTATATAGCTACAGGAGATTATGGCTCTTCTTCTCTTGGAAATGGAATAGCAAACGGCTATGTTTTACTTAAAGAAGAAGCCTTTGATAGCCTTTATTATTCAGATGTTTACCTTAGGGTTAATGGAGCTAGTGAGTATAATACTTTTAGTGAGGAGTATGAAGATTTTATTGAAGATGTAGAAACAGATTTAGAAGTATTAAAAGAAACTAGACAAAAAGATAGACTTATAGAAGAGCAAGAAGAAGCCTTAAAAGAAATTAGAAAAGCCGAAGATATTTTAAACAGTGAAAAAGAAAAAGCTTATGGAAAACTAGAAGATGCAAAAAATAGCTTAGATGAAACTAAAGCTGATCTTGATTATAATAATGAAATATTACTTAAAGAAAAAGAAAATTTAACAAATACTATAGAAGATATACAAAATAACTCTAGTATTTATTATGACATGTATTTAAGTGAGTTTTATAAAAATATGGGCTTTACTTTGGAAGAAGTAGCCCTTTTACCCCCTGAAATATTTGACACTCTACCAAAACCTGATTCAAAGGAAGTTATTATCCTTGGTATAATAACTCAATATGAAAATGGAATAAAAGAAATAGACTTAGGACTTAAAGAGATAAGTGAGGGATATACCCTTTTAGAAGAAGGGTACTTAGAATATAATAAAAATTTACAACAGGCAAATAGTGAATTTTCCCTAGCTGAAAATGAAATAGAAGAGGCTATAGAGGAAGTTAATGACTTAGAAGAGCCTAAGTGGTACATTCTAAATAGAAACCACAATTCTAGCTTTTTATCCTTTAAAGATAATACCATCCAAATTACAGCTGTTGGAGTATTGTTCCCTCTTATATTCTTCTTAGTAGCAAGCTTAGTATCCCTTACTACTATGACTAGAATGGTTGAAGAAGATAGAACACAAATTGGGGTTTTAAAGTCTTTAGGATATAGTAAATGGGATGTAAGTAAAAAATATATTTTCTATGGTCTTTTTACTAGTTTAATAGGTGCAAGTGTAGGCTTTACACTTGGAACAATAGCAATCCCTAATTTAATATATAATGCTTATAGAATTATGTATCAAACCCCTGATTTAATGACCCCTATACACTATAATTATTTACTTTATTCTCTAGTTATGGGAGTTTTCTTTGTTGTTGCCGCTGCATACTTTGCCACAAGAAGTGAGCTAAAAGAAAATTGTGCTTCTCTACTTAGACCTAAGGTAATAAAACAAGGAAAGAAAAATATTCTAGAATACTTCCCTGCTCTATGGAATAAGTTTAATTTCAAGTGGAAAATCACAATTAGGAATTTATTTAGATACAAAAAAAGATTTTTTATGAGTGTCTTTGGGATAGGAGCTTGTACAGCCCTTTTAATTACAGGTCTAGGTCTTGAATATTCTATTTCTTCTGTTGCGAATTTACAATATGGGGATATATTTAAGGCTGACGGAGATATACAGCTAAAAGAAGCTACATCTGACTTTGAGGATATAAATAGTATTATAGACAGTGAATACATTAAAGATTCCTCTTATATGAACACTCAAATAATTTATATTTCTACCCCTAAAAAAGAATATTTTCTTCAAGGAGTTACTCCAATTGATGAAGAAAAATTCACTGATATGCATCTTTTAAAAGATATTGAAACTGGAGATATCTTAGATATACCTCAAAGGGGAGTTCTCCTAAGCGAAAAAATGGCTAATAACTTAGATGTTTCTCCTGGTGACACTATAGTTATACAAGATGAAGACAAAAAGGAATATGAAGTTAAACTAGAGGGAATTGTTGAGAATTATGTTTTCCATTATATGTATATGGATAAAGATTATTATCAGGAGATTTTTGAAAAAGAAGCAAAAACTAATGCCATTTCTTTTACATTAAATGATCCTATGAATACAGCTAGCTACGACCTGATTTCTGAAACCTTACTTAATGAGGAAAATATTTCCTCTATAGAATTTAATTCTTTAGTAAAAGAAGAGTTTGAAGAAGAAATGGAAAGCTTAAATTTTGTAATATTAATTATTATACTTTGCGCTGGAGCTCTTGCCTTTGTAGTATTATTTAACTTAAATAATATTAATGTTAGTGAGAGAAAAAGAGAACTTGCCACAATAAAAGTCTTAGGTTTCCATACAAGTGAAGTAAATATGTATTTAAAAAGAGAAAATATCATACTAACTATCCTAGGTTCAGCCTTTGGTTGTCTATTTGGAAAATATTTACACGCATACTTAATCACTACAGTAGGGGTAGACTTTGTTCAGTTTTATGAGGGAATAACCCTTACAAGCTACCTTTATGGTGTGCTTTTAACCTTTATCTTTTCTACTTTAATAGATTTAACTTTAATAAAAACCTTAAGAAAAATAAATATGATTGAATCCTTAAAAAGTGTGGAATAAGTTTTTTTAAAGTAGCTTTTTTATATAAGGCTACCACTGCAGAAATAAACTACCATTACCTAAATTTATAGTGGCAGTTTTACTTTAGTACCATAATGCCACTTTATTAATAATAGTATATAAGTAGTAAATATGGTGCTTTTTATTTTATAAAAAGCAAAGCCTCTCATTCCCGTGAGGGAACTATTGAGAGGTCTTAATATTTACGACATATATAACAGGCTTTTACTCCCCGTTTTGCCAAAAAGGGGTATTTTTCGTTCTTTTGATATCAAAAGAACTATTGTTTGTTTCTTATAAAAGAAAGCTTATATATAGATAAAAGGAATAGCAAAAGCCATTCCTTTTATTTTTAGATTATAAAGTTTCTTTATTGGTAGATATATAAAACTATTTTTTATTTTATAAATATTTCTTTAAAACCTCTACCATATCTGTTTTTTCCCATGGTAGGTTAATGTCTTCTCTTCCAAAGTGTCCATAAGCCGCAGTATCTTTATAAATAGGTCTTCTAAGATCCAGCTTCTTTATAATAGCACTTGGTCTTAAATCGAAATTCTCTTTAATAATTTCCCCTAACTTTTCATCACTAACTTTTCCTGTGTTAAAACTATCTACAAATACACTTACCGGCTTTGCTACTCCAATAGCATAAGCAATTTCGATCTCACACTTACTTGCCAGCCCACTAGCAACAATATTTTTTGCAACATATCTAGCCATATAGCAAGCGCTTCTGTCAACTTTTGTTGGATCTTTCCCTGAAAACGCTCCTCCCCCATGTCTCGCATACCCACCATAAGTGTCGACGATAATTTTTCTTCCTGTTAATCCACTGTCTCCCTTTGGTCCACCAATAACAAATCTACCTGTTGGATTAATATAATATTTCGTGTTTTCGTCTACTAATTTTTCATCAATAACTTCTTTTATAACATATTCTTTTAAGTCCTTTTGAATCTTTTCAAGACTCACTTCTTCATCGTGCTGAGTTGAAATCACAATTGTATCCACCCTTATAGGTTTATCATCTTCATACTCAACAGTTACTTGTGTTTTTCCGTCTGGTCTTAAATAAGATAAAGCTCCACTTTCTCTTACCTGGGTTAATTTAAGGGCCAGCTTATGGGCTAGAGAAATAGGAAGAGGCATAAGCTCTTTTGTTTCATCACAAGCAAATCCGAACATTATCCCTTGATCTCCTGCTCCATTATCTTCTTCATTAATATCTTCTTCTTTTGCTTCAAAAGATTTATCCACCCCTAGGGCAATATCTTTTGACTGTTCATCAATAGAGGTAATCACCCCGCAAGTATCAAAGTCAAAACCATATTTTGCCCTTGTATATCCAATTCCCTCAATTGTTTTTCTAACAACTTTTGGAATATCCACATAACAAGATGTTGAAATTTCTCCCATAACTAAAACCAGCCCTGTGTTAATTGCACACTCACAAGCCACTCTAGCCTCTGGATCTTTTTTTAATATTTCATCTAAAACGCTATCGCTGATTTGATCACATATTTTATCAGGATGCCCTTTTGTTACAGATTCAGATGTAAAAAAATGTCTACTCATAATCTATCTCACTTTCTATTTATAATTTAAAATAAAAAAACCTCTTAGCAAAGAGGTAATTACAACCACCTCATAAGCCACATTCCTGTGTAGGTTTTAGCACCATACTTTTATGTTGGTTGCCGGGTTTCATAGTGCCTATTCACTCCACCACTCTATATAAGGGTCTATTTATTTTTCTTCATTATATCAATATTTTACTAAAATTAAAAGGCTTTTTAAAAATTATTTATAAAGTTTATAAATTCATAATTTTTTTTAATATCTTTTAGTTTATTTAAAAATAAGAGGATACATAGGGATCATATTAAAGAAACAAACTATTACATCTATTTTTTTAATAGTGATAGTTTTACTTTAGTAGCATAATGCTTCTTTATTAGCTAATAATATATAAGTAGTAAATATGGTGCTTTTTATTTTATAAAAAGCAAAGCCCTCCCTTCCCGTAAGGGAAGATTGGGGGCGCTTAATATTTACGGCAAATATAATAGGCTTTTACCCCGCGTTTTGCCAAAAAAGCGGTA
>CAYJAA010000045.1:0-303 GCA_964368185.1 uncultured Lachnospiraceae bacterium
CAATACTTTTTATAAGCTAAATTATAATCCAGACATTAACAACATAAACAGTGAAGAAGTTTCAATCACAGCTCAAATATCTTCGTATCCAGTAAAAAAAGATTCAAGCTTTTCTAAAGTTGTAAATTTTGAAATAACTAATATTACATATACATGGGAAGATAGAGTGTATAAGTCAAAAGACAAGATTCTTTTGAATATGTATGGGGATGAGATAGATGAAAAAGCTTTTGTAGTAGGAGACTATTACAATTTTTCCGGAAAGGTTCGCATTCCAAATAAAGAGTCTAACCAAGGTGGCTT
>CAYJAA010000045.1:313-1086 GCA_964368185.1 uncultured Lachnospiraceae bacterium
ATCTATATTTAAAAACTAAAAATACTTACACAACATTTACAGCGGAAAGTTTCCAGTTTATAAAAAGGGGAAATTTACCTTTTTATATTGATGAAGTATATAAAATAAGAAGTGGAATTACAAATATTATTAATAGTAATATAAAAGATGAAGATAACGCCTCTTTACTTTTAGGAGTATTATTTTCAGACAAAGGAATTAGTGAAGAGATTGAGGAAGATTTTTCAAGAATAGGCCTTTCTCATATTTTAGCGGTTTCAGGTCTTCATATAGGTCTTATTTATTCTTTAATAAAACTTAAAGATAAGTATAGGATAACTATATCTTTTTTAATTTTATTTTCTTTTGTAGCGATGAGTGGATTTTCTATCTCAGCCCTTAGGGCAGTTTCTTTGGCTTTATTAATAGAAATAGCTACAGTTAAAAAGTTTGATATTGATTCTTTTAACTTTTTAAGTTTTATTTTTGTTATATTTCTTATATTAAATCCCCTGAATTTATTTAATATCTCTTTTCAGCTTTCCTTTGCAACCATGTATGGGATTGTATTTTTCTATCCTATAATAAATTTTCATTATAGGAGAAAAACGAAAAGAAATATTTTACTGGACTTTATAGCCCCTATTGTTATTATTAGTATTTGCAGTAGTGTTATGACACTGCCAATATTAGCAAACACATTTAGGAGTTTTTCTATTATATCTCTTATTGCTAATATATTAATTTTGCCTACATTATCTATTTTAATGATTTTAACTTTTTTAAGTCTTGGA
>CAYJAA010000045.1:1143-3714 GCA_964368185.1 uncultured Lachnospiraceae bacterium
CTATTTAGGGAGTATTCCTTTTAGTAGTATATCAACTATGTATTTTAAATTTTATCATATTATAATTTACTTCTTTATTATCTTTTATATATTTGGATATATTAACTTAAAAGATAAAGTAGCTAAAATTTCAAAAGGTAAAGTAGTTAAAGTTTTTAGTGTAGCTATTATATCTTTTACTTTTCTTGTTATAATTTTTTCAGTTATTTTTACTAATAACTTAGATGTATATTTTCTTGATGTAGGGCAAGCAGACGCTAGCGTTATAATAACACAAGATAATCAGTGTATAATGATTGATAACGGAGAGAGTTTTGGTCGGGATACTCTATCTATGCATGTTATTCCTTTTTTACATTACCACAATATAGACAAGATAGATTATGCTTTTATTACTCATCCTGATAATGACCACATAGCAGGGTTTTATGAGCTGGATGAATTTCTTCCAATAGAAAATACAGTAATAGGTGACTTTGGAGATGAGGCGGTAGAGGAGATTGAGGATAATATAGATACTAACATTATATATGTAGATAAGTATGATGAAATAAAAGTAGGGAAAGATACATATATAGAAATTGTACACAACCCCAATGATGGAACAATTAAAGACCCTAATGATATGAGTTTAGTATTTATGTTAAAATATAAAGGAAACAATAGTGTATTATATACAGGAGATATAACAAAAAAGGGAGTAGGACAAATTCTCTTAGATTACAGAGTTGATTTAAGCTGTGATATTTTAAGAACACCTCACCATGGAGATTATTATGAGAATATCCCATATCTTATAGATGAAGTAAATCCTGAGTATTGTGTGATAAGTAGTGGGACTAATAACTATGGGCTTCCAGATGAGAGGTTTATAGAATTTTTGCAAAATGAAAACTTAAAGTATTTAAACACCCTTGATAGTGGTATGATACATGTGGTGTTTAAAGGAGATGATTATGAAATAAGGACTATGGGAAAGTAAGGAGGTAGTATGGATTATATAGATTTTAATAAAGAAATAAAACAAAAAAAAGTAGGCAAAATATATCTATTTAATGTAGAAGAAGATTTTATAGCACTATCTATGATTAATAAACTAAAAAAAGCATATATTAAAGAAGAAACAGAAAGTTTAAATTATAATGTTATTGAATCAAAAAATGTGGATATAGGATATTTATCATCGGTAGTTATGAGTATGCCTATATTAGATGAAAAAAGAATTGTTGTTGTGAAAAATGAAAGTTTTTTAAAAAATAAACAAAATAGTGAAAAAATAATAAAGCTTTTAAACGAAATTCCTAGTTATACAGTTGTAGTCTTTTATGTAAACACATCTATTGATAAAAGAACTTCTATATATAAAACTATAAAAGAAAAAGGGGAGATTGTAGATATTCCAAGGCTAAGCTCTTATACTTTAAGTAACTGGATTAGAAAAAAAGCAAAAGAATTATCTATTAAATTTGACCAAGAAGCTCTTAATTATCTTATTGAGGCAAGTGGATATACTATAAAAGATTCAGGGGTGGATCTTACATATTTTATATCAGAGCTTTCAAAGTTATCAAACCTAAGGCTAGAAAAAGAATATTTAACAGCTAAAGATATTAAAGGTGTAATTAGTTTTAATATTAATGATGAGATTTTTAAATACACAGATGCTTTAAGGGATGAAAATAAAAAGCTAGCTTATGAATACTATGGAAAATTAGTTTATAATAATACTCCTTTTATGTTTGTTTTAAGTATTGTAATTAGTAGCTTACAAACTCTTTATGTAGCAAAAGAATATAAAAAGAAAAAGCTTAGTCAGGATGATATGGTAAAGGATTATAAAATGCATCCTTATAGCTGTAAAATAGCTATGGGAAATGAAGGAAAGTTTACAGGGCAAGACTTAAAAAAATCTCTATATTTGTGTCATAAGTTAGAGTTTATGGTTAAGTCAGGGATATTAAAAGAAGAGGGAGCCTTTGTTATATTAACAGAAAATATAAGTAGCAGAAATTTTATTGAAATTTAGGAGGAAGATATGTATAAAATATCTATGCACAATCATTCATTATTTAGTGATGGAAAAATGGAAGTTGAAGAAATGATTAAACTAGCAATTCAAAAAGGATTTACTCATTTTGGAATAACAGATCATGTTCATACTATAGGGTATGAAGAACAGTCCCTAAAAAAAGAAGAATATTTTTCTTATATTGAGAAAGTAAATGCTTTAAAAGAAAAATATAAGGATGATATTTCTATTTTTGTAGGAATAGAAGGGGAGTATTATTCTAATCATGGACTTCTTGACAGCGAAATTAGTAAGGAAGTAAGGGACAAGCTAGATTATGTTTTAGGCTCAGTTCACTGTATTTATCACGATGGAAAACCTTATTCAATTGATTATTTATGTAGCTTATTTAGACAGCTTTGTGAAGAAGTTTTTTCAGGGGACTATAAAAAACTCGTTATAGCTTATTATGAAGCTTATATTGATATGCTTTACGCTTTAAAGCCAGAAGTTGCAGGGCATGTAGACATTATTAAGAAAAACAATATTGACGATGTTCTTTT
>CAYJAA010000045.1:3724-10857 GCA_964368185.1 uncultured Lachnospiraceae bacterium
TATGTTGACATTACTGATAAAGTCTTAGAGGCTATTAATGATGTAGGGGCGATTATGGAACTTAATACAGGAGGAGCTTGTAAGCATGGGTTTAGATGTTTTTATCCAGGAGAAGATTTATTAAATAGAGCTGTGGCTAAAGGAGTTAAATTTACAATAGGCTCAGACACTCATTTTGAAGAAATGATGGATAGTTTATATGACTTAGGGGTAAAAAGGCTAAAAAAAGCAGGGGTAGAGGAACTTTACACATATTCAAATGAAAACAAAGAGTTTTTTAGCTTTAAGATTTAATTAAAAAAAATAAAAACATAATTAAGATTTATAAATATTTCATTAAATTTAAAAAAAATATAAGGATATATTGACATAAACATTATTATGTTTATAATAGTAGATGAAATAAAAAGGAAAAAAAGGAGCTTTGTATGAACCAAAAGGAAATAATTGAAAAAGGGAAAAAAGTTATTGAGATGGAAAGATACGAACTTTCCAGAGTTATTGAAAATATGGACGAAAACTTTGCAAAAGCAGTAGATATGATTGTAAACTGCAAGGGTAAAGTTCTTTTAACAGGAACAGGGAAATCAGGGTTAATAGCAAGAAAGATTTCTGCTACCCTTAGCTGTACTGATATTCCTTCTTATTTTTTAAATGCATACGAGTGTGAAAATGGTGATATTGGAAGTGTTGAAAAAGATGATATTATTATTGCAATTTCTAATAGTGGGGAAACAGGAATTTTAAAACATTTAGTAGTACCTTCTGCTAAAAGTAAAGGAACAAAATTCATTGCCCTTACAGGAAATGTTAATTCTTCTCTAGCAAAAGAAAGCGAAGCTGTTTTATATATAGGAGTAGAAAAAGAGGCTTGTCCACTGGGGATTAACGCTAGTACATCTACAACAAATACTCTTGCTATGGGAGACGCCCTTGCTTTAGTATGTATGGAAATTATTGGAACGACTAGAGAGCAGATGTTGTTTAATCACCAAGGTGGAGCTTGGGGAGACGCACTTAAAAAAGAATTTAAGAAAAATTAGTGAAAAAATTAATGAAAAAAATGTAAAACTGTTGAAAATAGCAAAATTAAAGCTATAATATAAATATAAAATAAGAGGTAAATGCAAGGAAATAGCATTTACAAAAAGGAGAAAAAAATGATTAAAATCGCACCTTCTTTATTCGGAGCTGATCTTGGTATATTAAAAGATCAAATTAAAGCAGTAGAAGAGCAAAAAGTAGAAATGTTACATCTTGATGTAATGGATGGGAACTTTGTTCCAAACATTGCCTTTGGCCCAGACCAAATTAAAATGTTAAGACCAACTACAGATTTATTTTTTGATGTACACATGATGGTAGTAGAGCCAGATAGATATATACCTAGATTTGTAGATGCAGGAGCAGACATGATTACTGTTCACGCAGAAGCTACAACACATTTACACAGATCTTTAACGCTTATTAAAAGTTTTGGAATTAAATGTGGGGCTGTATTAAATCCTTCAACACCTGTTGATGTGCTAAAATATGTTATTGATGACTTAGATATGATTTTACTTATGACTGTAAACCCAGGTGGTGGTGGTGGAGCATTTATCCCTGCTATGATAGACAAAGTAAAAGATGCAAAAGCATTAATTGGAGATAGAGATATCGACCTTCAAGTAGATGGGGGCGTAAATTTATCTAATGCTAAAGCTTTAGTAGATGCAGGAGCAAATGTACTAGTTGCTGGTTCTTTCGCATTTACAGGAGATGTGGCAAAAAATATTAGTGATTTAAGAAATGTTGTAAAATAAATTTAATATATAAGGAGAAAAAAATGAAAGCTGCAAGATTATATGGCAAACAAGATTTAAGACTTGAAGAAGTTGAAATGCCAAAAATCAAAAAAAATGATGAGGTTTTAATTAAAGTTAAAGCGGTTGGGATTTGTGGTTCGGACCTTTCTAGATATGGAAAGTTAGGCCCTAAGTTTCCTGAGTTAGGGGTACTTACTTTTGGACATGAGTTCAGTGGAGAAGTTGCTGAAATCGGTAGTGATGTTAAAGATTTTGAAGTAGGGGATCATGTAACTGCATGTCCTGCACTTCCTTGTTTTGAATGTGAATACTGCCAAAAAGGAGAATATGCAAGATGTATGTCTCTTGAAGTTATTGGTGCTGTTAGCGACGGAGCTTACGCTGAATACATCGTTTTACCAAAAAGAAATGTTGTTAAAATTCCAAAATCAATAGATTTTGAAGATGCGGCTATGATTGAGCCAGCAAGTGTTTGTGTTCATGGTATGTATAAACTTGACATGAAACCAGGAGATGATGTTGTTGTTATGGGTTGTGGACCAATTGGTTTACTAGCAATCCAAATGGCAAAAGTTTTCGGAGCTAGAAAAATTATCGCTATTGACATTATGGATGAAAAACTTGAGTGGGCGAAAGAATCTGGAGCTACTGATGTTGTAAATTCAAGCGCAAGTAAAGAAGCTGCTAGAGAAGGTGTTTTAGCACTAACTGGTGGTAGAGGTTGTGATATCGTAATCGAATCAGGTGGTACACCAATTACTTCAGCTTTAGTACTAGGTCTTGGTTGTAAAGGTGCAAAAGTATTATACCTTGGTATCCCTTATGGAGATATTCAAATTCCAAGAGAATATTTTGAAAAAATCGGAAGAAGTGAGCTTACAATTTACGGTTCATGGAATGCAATTAGTCACGGTTTCCCAGGAACACCTTGGACAAGTACAGTAGCGTTTATGGAAAAAGGTCTTGTTAACTTCAAACCACTTATTACACACAGATATGCTCTTGATGATATTGAAAAAGTATTTAAAGATAACTTTGAGAGAAAAACAATATTTGGGAAAATTATATTCTTCCCAGAAGGAGTTAAATAATGAGAGGCGTATTTAAAAAAGTTGCGATAGCATCTGATCATGCTGCCATTGCTGAAAGATTACTACTTATTGAAGAGCTAAAAGCTTTAGGTGTTGAAGTAATTGACGAAGGTCCAATGGAGCCAAACCCTCCAGTTCAATTTTCTCTTCAAGCAGAAAAAGTTGCAACACATGTTGTAGAAGACAAAGAAGAAAAAACAGGTGGGATTTTACTTTGTGGGAATGGAGTAGGAATGTCTATTGCTGCAAACAAAGTTCCAGGAGCAAGAGCTGCTGTTTGTAACGAATTATTTACAGCTAAATTTGCGAAGTCTGATTCTCACTTAAATGTTCTTGCTATGGGAGCTAGAGTAATTGCTCCTAGAATGATGGCTGAAATTGCAAAAGTATGGATTGAGACAGAATATGCTAGTGGTAGATTTGATGAAAGACTTGCTGTTATGCATGAAATGGAAAGTAAATATTCTACTAAAAAATAATAATAGATAAATAAAATTATAGAAAACCTACAATAAGCATATATTGCATCTATTTTGTAGGTTTTTTATATATTAATTTATACTATTTTATTACTTAATGTATTGATTAAAATAATAAAATGATGTAAAATGTAGATGATTTTTATATATGACATTAATTCCTTAAGAAAGGTTGTGAAAATATGAGCAAAATTGCTGCTTCATTAATGTGTGGACAAGCCCTTGAATTTAAAGAAGAATTAGACGCTTTAAAAGATGCTGGGGTTGACTATATCCACTTTGATATTATGGATGGACATTATGTTCCAAATATGGGAATGGGACTATATTTACTAGAAGCTTTAGCAGATTATAGTGATATTCCATTTGATGTACACATTATGGCAAATGAGCCTGATAAATACTATGAAAGAATCGCAAAAGCAGGAGCGGAGTTTATTTGTATCCATGCTGAGAGTGTAAAACAATTAAAAAGAAGTGTAGACGCTATTCTTGCTACAGGAGCAAAGGCAGGAGTTGTATTAAACCCTTCAACAAACCTAAATGTTTTAAAACATGTTATTAAAGATTTAAGTATGGTTGTTCTTATGACTGTTAATCCAGGATTTTCAGGACAAAAATTTATTGAAAATCAATATAAGAAAATTGAAAGACTTAAAAAATTAAAAGATGAATTTAATCCAGACTTACTAATTGAAGTAGATGGTAATATTGGCCCTAGCACAATCCCTGGTTGTGTAAAAGCCGGAGCAGATGTATTTGTATGCGGAACTAGCGCTATCTTTAAGGGAGATAGAAGTAAATACAAAGAAAATACATTACAAACAAGAAAATTAATTGAAGATTCCCTTAAAGGAGGTAATTAATATGGTTAAAGTATCAGCCTCTATTATGTGTGGTAACCCACTTAAATTTGGGTGGGAACTTGATAAGTTAAAAAAAGCTGGAGCAGATTATATTCATTATGATATGATGGATGGACAGTATGTTGAAAATATAGCTATGGGTCTTTATTTATTAAAACAAATGAAAGAGTATAGCGATATTCCTTTTGATGTGCATATGGCTCAGTTTTCTCCAGAAAAATATTTAAAAGAGCTTGCAGATTCTAATGTAGATATTGTGTCTGTACACCCAGAAAGTACAACTCATATTCATAGAGTTGTTGGACAAATTAAAGATCTTGGAATGAAGCCAAGTATCGCTCTTAATCCAGCAACAAGTGAAGAAGAGCTTGAATATTTAATTGAAGATTTACACATGGTTCTTGTTATGACAGTTAGCCCAGGTTTCCCAGGTCAAAAATTCATTACACAGACCCTTAAAAAAATAGAAAAAATTAGACAAATGGCAAATGAAAGAAACCCTGAACTTTTAATTAGTGTGGATGGTAATATTAATGAAGTTACAATTCCTTCTTGTGTAAAAGCGGGAGCAGATGTTTTAGTGGCAGGAACATCATCTATATTTAAAGGTGATGATGCAGATTATAAATCATTAATACAAAATATGAAAAATTGTGTTAAGTAAATAGGAGAGAGGTAAAAAAATGAGTAAAACAACTATGAAAGGCTTATGCCTAAATGAACAACAAGAACTAGAGCTTAAACAGTTCCCTATTCCAGAAGTAAAAGAAGGCTTTGTTAGAGTTAAAGTTAAAAGAGGTGGTATTTGTGCTTCAGATATCGGATACTGGAAACATGGTTCTGATAGACTAAAACTTCCTGTTATCTTAGGTCATGAGGGTTGTGGTGTGGTTGAAAAATTAGGGGAAGGGGTAAATGGAGTTAAAACAGGGGATAGAGTTATCGTTATGACAACATACGAAGTATGTGGAAAATGTAGATATTGTAAAATAGAAGCTACAAACCTATGTATTAACAGAGTTGGTATTGGTTCTAAGAAAGACGGAGTATTTGCTGAATATGTAGTAGTTCCTGAAACAAGTTTAATTCCAATGCCTGATGATATGTCATGGGAAGAAGCTGCTTTAGTAGAAGTATTTGCTTGTGGTGTTCATGCTGTTGCAGAACAAACAATGGTAACATTAAATGAAACTGTATTAGTAGTAGGTCCTGGACCAATTGGTATCTTAGCTGCTCTTGCTGCAAAAGCTGCTGGTGGAAAAGTAATCTTAGCTGGTCTTGCTCAAGATGCAAAAAGATTAGAAGTTGCTAAAGAAATGGGTGTGGATGTTTGTGTAGATCAATCTAAGGAAGATCTTAAGAAAATTGTTATGGATATGACTGGTGGTTATGGAGCAGACGTTGTAGTTGAGTGTGCGGGAGTATATCCAGCAGTTGTTACATGTCTTGACTTAGTAGCTAAAAAAGGTAAATTCTCACAAATGGGAGTTCTTCATGGTAAAGGGGAAATTGACCTTTCTCCAGTTTTACACAAAGAAATTGAAATGCATGGGTCATTAAGTCAAAAACCAACCTCATGGGTTATCGCTAGAGATTTAATCACTAGTGGTAAAGTAAATATTAAACCTTTAGTTTCTGATGTTATGAAACTTGAAGATTATGAAGAAGCTTTTGAAAAAGCTGCTAATGTTAGTGGATTCAAAGTATTATTTGACTTAGAAGCGTAAATATAAAAAGGTATTTATAGATAAATACTAGTAAATAAAAAACTGCCATTACCTGAATAAGTAATGGCAGTTTTACTTTATATAGACTATCTTTCATTTCTATGTTTTTTTAATATTTGGTAATAAAGTTGATTACCCATAAAATATAAAGTATCATAATACTTCTTTATTATTAATAGTACATAAATAGTAAATATGATGCTTTTTATTTTATAAAAAGCAAAGCCACCCCTTCCCGTAAGGGAAGATTGGGCGGCTTAATATTTACGACAAATATAATAGGCTTTTACCCCCCGTTTTGCCAAAAAAGGGGTATTTTTCGTTCTTTTGATATCAAAAGAACAGATATTTTTTATAAAAGGAAGTTTTGGATAAAAAAGGAATGATTTTCACCTTTTTTGTCTTTTGATATTTGATAAAAGCTAATAAATTTATTATAATATAACTATATTTTTTTATAGGAGCTAGTTATGATTTTAGATAAAAAAGATTATGAATTAATAGAAAAAGCAAGAGAAGTTATAAAAAAGAATTATGATGATGTGAATTATAACCATACAGTAAGTGCTGGGGTGCTTTGTGGTAGTGGAAAAATTTATGCTGGAATTAATGTATATTCTCTTCACGGTGCTTGTGCTGAGCAAGTTGCAATTGGAAATGCTGTAGCAAGTGGAGAGAGGGAGTTTATATCTATTGTAGCTATAAGAGGGAAAGAAGGAGAAGAGATTTTGCCTCCTTGTGGAAACTGTAGACAGATTTTATCTGATTATATGCCAGAGTGTAGTGTTATATTATCAGAAAAAGAAAAAGGCCATAAAGTTCTTGCTAAAGAACTACTTCCCTTTGCATATATTATTCCAAGTGATTAAAAATAAAAAACATCCTTTTAAAATAATGCTAGCAGTAAAGAGACTTTATATTTTAAAAGAGTAGGGAATGGCAAGAGCCATTCCTTTTTTTATATAAAAGTTCCTTTTATAAGAATATAATTGTTCTTTTGATATCAAAAGAACGAAAAATACCCCTTTTTTGGCAAAACGGGGGGTAAAAGCCTATTATATTTGTCGTAAATATTAAGCCGTCCAATCTTCCCTAAAGGGAAGGTTCGGCTTTGCTTTTTATAAAATAAAAAGCACCATATTTACTACTTATATACTATTAT
>CAYJAA010000046.1:0-10607 GCA_964368185.1 uncultured Lachnospiraceae bacterium
TATCAAAAGAACAGTTATTTTTTATAAAAGAAAAGCTTATATATAAATAAAAGGAATGGTTTTTTCCATTCCTTTTTATATTATAAAATTTATTTATCAAAGATAGCAGATAAATATTTTTCTTTATCAAAAACCTCAAGGTCATCTAGCCCTTCTCCAAGTCCTACATACCACATTGGAGGAGTTTCTTTACCGGAAAGGGCTATGATAACCCCACCTTTACTACTCCCGTCTAGCTTTGTCATGATTAGACCATCAACCTTTGCATTTTCACAAAAGCTTTTGGCTTGTATTACACTATTTTGTCCTGCTCCTGCATCTAAAACAAGAAGGGTGTATAAATTATATTCCTCTTTTTCCTTTTCGCATACTCTATAAATTTTATTTAGCTCATTCATTAAATTTGTTTTTGTTTGAAGTCTTCCTGCGGTATCTATTAAAATTACATCACAGTTTTTTGCCTTACCAGAGTGAATTGCATCATAAACAACACTAGCAGGATCTTGCCCTTCGCTACTTTTTACAATAGGAACATCAATCCTACTTGCCCAGGTGGCTAGTTGTTCACAAGCTGCGGCTCTAAAAGTATCTCCTGCTGCAAGTAAGACACTACTGCCTTCTTCTTTTAGTTTATTTCCAAGCTTTGCAATTGTTGTTGTTTTTCCAGCTCCATTAACGCCTATAAACAATATAATAGCAGGTTTTTTTATTTTTTCATCCCACACATTTTCTTTTAGCTTTTTATCAATTTCATTTAGTATAATAGGGTGTAATTTCTCAGGGGCAACAATATCTTCTTTTGTCGCAATTTTTCTTGCATTTTCAATAATTTCTTCGCTTAAATGGTAGGGGATATCACTGGTGATAAGAATTTCTATTAAATCTTCATAAACATCTTCATCAATTTTATTTTTCAAAAAAACATCTTTTAATTTATCACTAAAACTTTTTTTTGTTTTAAATAAGCCACTTTTGAATTTATCACTACTCAATTTATAAAGCTCCTCCACTTTCAATATCTTTCAGTTTAACACTAATTATTTTTGTGATTCCTTCACTTCCCATAGTAGCCCCGTAAAGAGCATCAGCAATTTCCATTGTGATTTTTCTATGAGTTATTATAACAAATTGATTTTTTTCTTTAATAGACTCTAAGAAAGCACAAAATCTTGATACATTTGCATCATCTAAGGCTGCGTCAATCTCATCTAAAATACAAAATGGAGTAGGCTTTATTGTTAATATTGCAAAGATTAAAGCCACAGCTGTCATAGACTTTTCTCCTCCTGATAGGGAAGAAATGTTTTTAAGTTTTGTGTTAGGAGGGCTAGCCACAATATCTATTCCACTTTCCATAATGTCATTTGGATTAGTTAAAATTAGCTTCGCACTTCCACCATTAAATAATTTTTTAAATACTTTATCAAATTGTTCTTGAATTCCTTTAAACTCTTTAACGAATTTAGCTTCTATTTTTGTAGTCATGTCGTTAATTACTTTATTTAGCTCTTCTCTTGAGTTAATAAGGTCGTCTTTTTGTTCTGTTAAAAATTCAAACTCTTTTTTTACAGATTTATATTCTTCAATAGAGTCGATATTTATATGTCCAAGATTTCTAATATTTACCTTTAGTTGTTTTAATAATGTTTCTTCTTTTGGAATATTAGGGGTGTCATATTTATATTTTAAGGCGTCTGTATAAGTATATTCATAATCTTCTAAAATATCCTTACTCATATTTTCTATAATTAGCTCAGATTTATAAATTTCTCTTTCAAGAGCAGATAGTTTTTCATATAAAGCATTTTTTTCTTTTGTTATTTTTTCAAGCTCCTCATCAAACTCATTAGATTCTATTAAGAGCTTAGATTTTGTGGACATTATTTTTTTGTATAATTCATTATGTTGATCTTTTTTCTCTTCAAAATCTCTGTCATTTATTAAAGCTTGTTCTTGGCTTTGTTGTTTTTCTTTTATCAGCTCTTCGTTATTTTTAATAGAGTCCTTAGCACTTGTAATATTATTTTTCAGTTCCAGGATAATTTCATCAATATTTCTAATTTTATCACCGCAAAGGCTCATATTTTGTTTTGCTTTGATAAGTTCAATATTAATTTCATTTAATTTATTATTTTCTTCAATAAATTCATCTTTATGAACTCCACTATTTAGCTTGTCAAAACTTATTTTTTCCTTTGAAAACTCTTCTTTTAGATTTTCTAGTTTTTCTTTGTGAGAATTAGAGGTGTTTTCAATATTGATATTTATATCTTTAAGTGTTTTTATTTTTTCATTATTTTTATTAAATAAGTCTTCAAGTTCTTTTATTTTTTCTTTTTCTAAATCTATTTTTTGTAAATGGCTACTAAGCTCTATTTTAAGATTATTAAAAGAAGTTGTTAGCTCTTTTAGTTCTATATTAATTTTTTCGATTGTATTTTTGTAACTATTATTTTTTACAAGTAGGGTTTCGTATTCTGACTTATTTTCATTCACTTTTTTAGTTAATTTTTCAATCTTGCTTTTTCTTGTTAATAAATCGTTGTTTTCATTTCTATTTTCCCCTCCAACTAAAGACCCTCCTGGGAAAAGTATTTCTCCATCTAAGGTTGCTATTTTATATTTATAGTTGGTATTTCTACTGAAAATATTTGCGTTTTCGATAGTGTCAAAAATAAGCACTCTACCTAAGATATTTTCAGCTATAGATACATACTTACTATCAACTTTTACAAGATCACACCCAAGACCTAAAAACCCTTTAGCGTTTTTACTTTGAGGGTCTAGTATTAGTTTATTTGACTTAATAATATTAATAGGCAGGAATGTAACTCTACCCCATTTATTTTTCTTAAGGATATTAATAGCTTCTTTTGCAATTCCTTCATTTTTAACTATAATATTTTCAAGGCTTCCTAAAAGGGATTTTTGTATTGCATTTGCATATTTTTCATCTATATTAATTATTTGACCTACTGTAGCATAAATACCTTCTTTTAGAGCTGGGTTATGATTTTTTTCTTCAAATAATTTTTTAACTGCAAATTTATACCCCTCGTTATTTTCTTCAAAACCAACATACATATTTCTTTTTGAGGTGTTTAGCTCAATGTCATTATATAAAGAAAGAAGTTTTTCTTTATATGTTTCGTAACTTTTGATTTTTGAATTTTTCTCATTATTTAAAGCACTAAGTTTACTAGACATATCTTCAATAGCTTTATTTTTTTCAGTATTCATTACTTTATTTAAGGAAGACTTTTTTTCTAAGATATTATCACTAAGGGAAGAATTTTCTTCCCTTAGTTTTTCAATAATATATTCATTAGAGTTTAAAGTAGTTTTATCACTATTTATAGTATCGCTAATTTTAGATATTTCTTCTTCTAAACTTTTTACTTTTGCGCTTGAAGTTTGTAAAACAGAATTTGCTTCTTCGTTTTGTTTTTCTAAGTTTACTACGATATTTTTTGCACTTTCATATTGCTCATTTAAAGCATTAAACTCTTTTTCACTAGATAAAAGTTTATCAGTTTCTATATTTTTTTCATCTTCTTTAAGCTTAATACTTTCTTTAATTTCACTAATTAAAACATTAGCGTTTTCTATATTTCCCCTATAATTTTCAATTTGGTTTTTGCTTACAGCAATTTGAGTCTTAGAGCCTTCATGAGAGTTAATAAGGGTGTTTATTTCTTCATTTATTTGAGTTGTTTTTTCATATAAATAAGAAATTTTTTATTTAACACATTTGTAATTATTGTCAATAAAACAAAACCTCTCTTCAAGGCTTAGGCTTGTACCCTTTAAAATTTCTTCATCTTTTTTAAGTTTAGTAAGTTCTATATTATTTTTATCTATTTTATGAACAAATAAATTAAGCTCTATTTTTTTAAGTTCTTCTTTAAGCTCAAGATATTTCCTAGCTTTTTCACTATTTCTCTCAAGAGAGGGGATTCTTTTTTCTAGGGCTGAGGTGATGTCAATAATTCTATATAAATTATTTTGAGTTTTGTCTAGCTTTCTTAAGGCTTCTACTTTTCTAGTTTTATATTTTACAATTCCAACAGCCTCTTCAATCATTAATTTTCTCTCAACTGCTGAATTATTAACTATACTTTCAATTTGTCCTTGACTTATTATAGAATATCCTTCTCTAGAAAGCCCTGTATCCATAAATAGTTCGTGAATGTCTTTTCTTCTAACTTGGCTTTTATTAATATAATATTCACTTTCCCCACTTCTAAAAAGTCTTCTAGAAATACTTACTTCACTATAATCAATAGGGAATAGTTTATCTTCATTATCTAGTGTAAGGGTTACCTGAGCGTAACCAAGAGCTCTTTTTTGCTCAGTCCCTGAGAAGATAACATCTTCCATTTTATCCCCTCTAAGACTTTTTACTCTTTGCTCTCCTAAAACCCATCTAATAGCATCTACTATATTACTTTTACCACTTCCATTTGGTCCTACGACCCCTGTAACTTTGTTGTCAAATATAATAGTTGCTTTATTTCCAAAGGATTTAAATCCATATATTTCTACTTTTTTTAAATACAATCTATATTACCTCATACAATATTTAATTTTTCTAAAGCTTGAAGCGCAGCTTGTTGCTCAGATTCTTTTTTGTTTTGCCCTTTACCACTTCCATATAAGTCCCCATTTATAAGAATATTAGAGGTGAATATTTGGGCGTGTTCTGGGCCTGTTATTTTTGCTAGTTCATAACGAAAATCATTTATATTATTAGCGTGAACATATTCTTGCAGTAGGGTTTTATAATCATAAGTTAGCTTTCCATTTACAGCTTTATCAATAATGTCTTTTAAAAGTCTTAGGATTAATTTTGCACAGTTTTCATATCCACCATCTAAATAAACAGCGCCTAAAATAGCCTCAAAACCATCAGCAATTATATTTTTTTTATGCTTTCCACCACTTTGTATCTCTCCTTTTCCAAGAAGCAAATATTCTCCTAAGTTAACTTTCTTAGAAGCCATAAAAAGTGAGTCAGCACAAACAATCAAAGACCGTAACTTTGTTAAAACACCTTCTTTTTCTTTTGGTAGTGTATTATATAAGTAATCTCCTATTACTAAAGATAATACTGCATCACCTAAAAATTCAAGTCTTTCATTGCTTGTAAGATTTTTTTCTTCATTAATTCTAGAGCTGTGGGTTAAGGCTTTTTTTAAAATAGATATATCTTTAAATTGATACTTTAGTTTTTCTTGTAAGATATTAATATTTTTTATTTCCATTTTTACTCCTATAAACCTTAATATGGAGGTAATAAATGAAAGTTTTCATTTATTACCTCCATATTATTTATTTAATATTATTTATTTATAGTGATTCAAAATAATCAACTATGTCTTTAACAGTTTTTATATCTTCAATGCTTTCTTCGTTAATTTCAACATTAAAAGCATCCTCAAAGTCAGCAATTAATTCTATTAAGTCAATAGAATCCGCTTGTAAATCTTCAACAAAAGAAGTATTTAGTGTAATTGTTGAGGCGTCAACCTCTAATTGTTTTACAATAATTTCTTTTACTTTCTCAAAAATCATATCTTGTTCCTCCTAATTTGTAAGTATGTTACTATATTTATATCATATAAAAATAAATTATGATAGATTTTTTTCAATTTTTTTAACTACATTATTATCTCTAAATATGATAGCTTGTCTAATAGCGTTTTTAATAGCAATTTTATCAGAGCTACCATGAGCTTTAATAACCCCACCATTAACCCCTAGAAGTGGAGCTCCACCATATTCTTTATAGTCAAGTTTTTTAAATTCATCTCCTAATTTACTTTTAATTAATATTGCACCGAGTTTTGTCTTAATAGAAGCATAAAATACTTCTTTTAATGTTCCCTTAAAGAAGCTTGCCATTCCCTCAACAAGTTTTAAAACAATATTTCCTGTAAAGCCGTCACAAACAACAACATCAAAGTCACTATCAAGTAAGTATCTAGCTTCTATATTTCCACCAAAGTTAATTTTTTCATTATTTTTAAGAAGCCCATGAACTTCTTGATATAAGGCTGAACCTTTTTTCTCCTCTGCTCCAATGTTAATAAGTCCTACCTTAGGATTTTCAACATTTAACACCCCATTCATATAAGCACTTGCCATAACAGCAAATTGTTCTATAAATTCAGGTTTGCATTCGCTATTTGCCCCACAGTCCATAAGCAAAATAGGTTTCTTTCTAGCCGGTAGAGTAACCCCTAGAGCTGGCCTTTTTACATTTTTAATTCTTCCAGCAACTAAAGTTGTACTTGCTAGGAGTGCCCCTGTGCTACCAGCGCTTACAAATACACTATTTTCATTTTCTTTAAGAAGGTTTGCTCCTACAACCATTGTAGAATCTTTTTTCCTTCTAATAGAAAGGGCGCTTTGATCTTCGTTTGTAATTACATCTGCTGCATGAACGATGCTAATTTTATCTTTGCTTAAGTTGTATTTTTCAAAAACATCCTTTATTTTATTTTCATCTCCAACTAAAGTAATATTTTCATTATATTCTTTTACTGCAAGGCATGCACCTAAGATTATTTCGTCTGGGCTATTATCCCCACCAAATGCATCTACTATTATCATATTATTTACCTCTTAAATTCTTGTTTTTTAGTAGTATATCAAAAAATATTATTAAGTACAATAACCTTTAAATTTTTCTCATTAAATTAATTAAAATATTATAAAAAATACAAATATCAAGGCCATTTTATATCTATTTCTATATTAACTTTAACAATTACTAGCTATATATAATATTTTTTTAAATTTAGCTTATATTTAGCATAAAATCCAAATCTATGTAAATAATACTAAATATAAAAATTATATATTTTAATTGCCAAATGTGTGGAGGTTTTATGAGAGCAACAGGAATAGTTAGAAGGATAGACGATTTAGGTAGAATCGTAATTCCAAAGGAGATAAGAAGAACTTTAAAAATAAGAGAGGGAGACCCCCTTGAAATATTTACCGATAATACAGGGGCTGTGATTTTAAAAAAATATTCTCCAATTAATGAGCTTAGAGACTTTGCGCAAGAATATGTAGACAGTGTGTATATATCAACAAAAAGTACTAGCTTTATTTGTGATAGAGATAATATTATTGCAGCTTCAACGGGAGCTAAAAAAGACTTTTTAGATAAAAAAGTTAGCAAAAAAATTGATAGTATAATTTCAAATAGGAAGTTATTTTTAGAAGAAAAAAATCCTATGGACATTTTATCAGAGCATGAATCTAGTTTTAGTGGAATAGTTGTAGCTCCTATAATAAGTGGAGGAGACCCAATAGGAGCTATGATAATTACAGATATTGAAGGTGAGAGTTTAGATATTGATCAGGCTTGTGTAGTTGCTAACACAGGAGCTATATTTATTGGAAAACAAATGGAACAATAAAAATATTTCTTTTATTACATGAAGAAATAAAAAGCTTTAAAAGGGTAAAGATTCTATAAATTTCAAATAGATGTTTTTGCTTTTTTATATATATTCTAAAGCTTAGTAGCATATATGTGCTACTAAGCTTTAGTTTGATCAATTTTACTCTTAAATCTTAAAAGTTTCATTTTTTTATTTTCACTGTTTTTATTTGGAAAATTATGCTAATAAAGACAACTTTATTTTGAAATTTTACAAATATATGTTATAATAAAACTCAAGAAATTACAAAATTACGGTGAATATATGAACAATATTGTTAAAGGGATAATTTTAATATTTTTAGATGGGCTTACGATGGTAGGCTCTTATTTTGCTGTTGTTTTTCTTCTTAGCAGCTCTGCAGTTACTTTGCCTGAAAACTTTATGTATTACATTAGATTTTTAATTCCTGTAAAAATGTTAATATATTTATTATTTGGTCTTTATTTTTCAAGAAGAAGAGCGGTGTTTTTAGAAATATGTGGAATAATCTTAGCAAACTGTTCATCTTATTTATTATTTAGATATATTTTTAATATAGACATTTCTATTTATTTTTATATGTTTATTATTTTATTCGATTTAGCTTTTTCTTTAGTTATTAGAAGTATTGTAAGAAATAAGAATACTTTTGAAGAAGACTATAGAGACTATGGTGAAGAAGAAAATAAAAATTATAGAAATACTAATGTTAGACACGACTATATTGATGAAATTGTTAGCGCAAATAATGAAGACACCAGTGTTTATGATGAAATACTTAAAGGTGGGAGAGAATATCAAGAAAAAGAAGACATAAAAGAAGAAGAAGTAAATCAAGAAGAAGAAACTGTTTTACAAAGTAATCCAGTTGTTAATAAAGAAGATACATCATTAGAAGAAAGCCTGAGCATGGAAGAAAGTGATTCTGGGTATATGGATTTAGAGACCTTTGAAAGTAATGATGATAGTTTAAATTTTGCAAATGATTTTTCTTTTAAAGAAGAAGAAGAAGAAGTAGAGTTAGATTATATCTTAGAGGGAATGTCAAAGGAAAATATACTTGGGGAAGATATAAGTTTAGAAAATATAGCCACAGAAGAAAAGGATGATTTTATAGACAAAGATGCTCTTTTATATGACTTTGAAATTAAAGAATATGAAAAAGAAGAAAAAGAATTACTTAAAAAAAGAAAAGAGTTAGAAGAAGACAAAAAGAGATTTGATGAACAAAGGATTGCATATAAAAAATATTTAGATGATGTAAAAGCTATAAAAAATCAAAATAACAATCCAGTAAATTATAACGAAAATAATAATAGTGGATATAATGGTGGATATAACAATGTCCAAGGGATGAATCCTCAAAATCATTACCCACAAGGGCAGCAGCCTTTTGGTGGGGGAGTAAATCCTATTGTAAAAGAATATCAACAAGAACTTTTAGATAGTATATTATATGATGTGAAAAATTTATATATATCTTTAAATGATAGATCTAAAATTGTAAAAGAACAAGAATTTGCTTTAATGTTAAAGCTACATGAAATAAAAGAAAAGGAAGAAGAATTTAATTTATCAAATAAAAGTTCAAGAACCTTTTCAAACTTAAGTGATGATGAGTTATTAGATTTAACAGATAGATTAGTGAAAAGAAAAAAAGGTGGAGCTAGAGGAAATAACAATGCAGCTCAAAATCAGTTTAGCCAAAGTATCCCACCTATCCAAAGGGAATATTTACAAAACCACTATGATACAGTTTCAAGTTATAACCCACAAAATGAATATCAAGTAGGAACAAATCAAAGTGTTCCTCCATATAATCCTAATTATCCTCAAGGGGCTCAAAATGTAAATTTCCCTCAAGGGTATAATATAAATAATAATATCCCACAAAATACACCTAATGAAAATGAAGAAATAATGTCATTTGAAGACTTTATCATTCATTCAAAAGGACAGCTTTTTAATGAAGAGCCTACTTTAGATGTAAAAACTGAAAATACTCTTAAAGATGATTTCATAGAAAAAGATAAAGAGCTTGAACTTATACTCAAAGAACATGAAAGTAAATCTATAGTCAGCGTAGAAAATACTACTAATGATTTTTTTGCTTCCCCAGAGGAAGATGAAAAAACAAGTGTGGATAATTTTATTATGCCAAAAATAAACAGTAGTAAAGATAATAAAGACATTATAGATATTAATCCTTTGGAAGAAGTAAAGCCTGAAATTTTAAAAGAAGAAACCTTGTTAGATGAAATTATAACTCAGGAAATAGAAATTTCTAATGATTTAGATATAAATGAAAATGAGAGTATTTCTCAGGAAATATCTAATACCAGTAAGTTTAGTTTGCTGGGTAAAAAAGGCAAAGCTAAGGGCAGAAAAGTTAGTGAAAATTCTAAGGTGGATGAAGAAAAAGAAGATACACACCTAACAAAGATTTTTAATAATTCAATTAAAGTTCATGGGAATGTAACTATGCCAAAAATAAACAATATGAAATATGATAGGTTAATTAGTCCTAAGGTTGATATAACTGAAGGGGATTTAAGAAAAATATCTAATTTAATAGAGGAAATATAAAGTATAATAAAATATAACCTTTGATTAAAGGTTATATTTTTTATCTTAGTTCATATCTTAGTTTATATAAAGGAGATATTTTTATGAGTAAATTAAAAATTATTTACATATCCTTAGCAGCTTTATTTCTTTGTATTTGTCTTTTACTTTGGTATATCACCACCCCTAAAGACCCCTCTGAAATTACTATAATGCTAGATCCAGGGCATGGTGGAAGTTTAGCTATGGACAAAGGAGCTTTTGGGGTAGATAAAGAGACTCATGAACACACCTTAAATGATAGTGTTTGTGCCTTGTTATATTTAAGTTTAAGAGAAGAAGGATATAATGTTATTTTTTCAAGAGAGCCTTATAAAGATGAAGAAGAGCTATCACTAGAAGAGAGGGCTAATATAGCAAATGAAAAACAGCCAGACATTTTCATTAGTATTCACCAGGATTCTACAGGGGAAGATAAGCCTAAAACTGGATATAGTGTATATTATGCTTCTTTTAAAATTAACTTAGATGTAGAAGATGTTTATGTTTTATATAATGAAGAAGAATATGATACTAATAGATGGACAATAGAAGGAGAACCTA
>CAYJAA010000047.1:0-10036 GCA_964368185.1 uncultured Lachnospiraceae bacterium
AAGAGACTTTAGGGTTTCTTTTATAAGTTTCTTATTTTCATAATATTCATTTTTAGGAGATATATAACTAGAAGAGTCAATTAGTGTGCTTGGAATTTTATCATACCCATAAATTCTAGCGATTTCTTCGTACACATCTTCTTTAATAACAATATCACTTCTAAGCTTTGGAGAAGTAATAGTAATATCCTCTCCTTCTAAAACAGGCTCCATTAAAAGATTGTCTAAAATTTTAACTTGTTCTTCTTTTGTTATTTCTGTCCCTAAAAACTCATTTACTTTTTTTGTACTTATTGTTATTTTTGTTTCTTTATGGACAAAGTCCCCTTTATCGATAATTCCCTCAATAAGCTCACAAGCCCCTATTTCAATAAGTAACTTTGCCGCTTTATTTGCTGCAATAACAGCAAGGTTTTCATTTACCCCTTTTTCAAAATGAGCACTAGACTCACTTCTAATTCCCATTAACTTTGAAGTATTTCTTATAGAGTGTTTATCAAAGGTAGCAGATTCAATAACAATTCTTTTTGTGTTACTATCAATTTCAGAATTAAGGCCTCCCATAACTCCAGCAACAGCAACTGTCTTTTCACTGTCTTTAATAACAATCATTCCCTCATTTAATACTCTCTCGTTCCCATCAAGGGTTATAAATTTCTCCCCCTCTTCCCCTGTATCTACATAAATACTACCCCCACTAACTTTATCATAATCAAACATATGAAGAGGCTGACCAAGTTCCATCATTACATAATTTGAAACATCAACAATATTACTTATTGGTCTAATCCCTACACTCATTAACCTTTTTTGCATCCATAAAGGAGAAGGCTTCACTTCTACTACATTTAAAACTCTTGCCACGTATCTAGAGCATAAATCCTTAGCAGCAATATTTACTGTAAGAAGAGAATCTATTTTATTATCACTGTCTTCTATAATAGCCTCATCTAAGATGAATTTATTACCTAGGGTTGCTGCTGCTTCATATGCTATACCAACAATACTATTACAGTCACTTCTATTATTTGTAAGCTCAAAATCAAAAACAATGTCATCAATCCCTAAAGCTAGCCTAGCATCTATTCCAAGAGGTACTTCTTCACTAAATACATAAACCCCATCTTCTAAACCCTTTGGTATAACAGAAGAAGACATATTTAATTCCCCTCCTGAACAAAGCATCCCAAAGGACTCAACCCCTCTAAGTTTTGATTTTTTTATTTTTAGCCCACCAGCTAAAGTGGCGCCAATTGTCGCAAAGGGAACAATATCCCCTTCTTTAACATTTTTTGCTCCTGTAACAATTTGATGATCATTTTCTCCATCAAATAATGTACAAACAACTAAAGAGTCTGCATCTTCGTGAGGCACTATCTTTGTGATTTTACCTGTAATAACACCGCTAATCCCCTCAGATAAATCCTTAACCCCTTCTACCATCGTTCCACTAAGTGTCATTCTTCTTGCAAATTCTTTTACATCTAAATCAATATTTGTATATTCTTTTAACCAATTTATAGGTGCTAACATAATCTTCTCCTTAATTAAAACTGTGTAAGCAGTCTAGTGTCATTACCGAAAAGCAATCTTAAATCACTAATACCATATTTTAACATTGTCATTCTATCAAGCCCCATTCCAAAAGCGAAACCTGAATATTCCTCTGGGTCAATTCCACAAGCTCTTAGCACATTTGGGTGAACCATTCCACAACCTAAAATTTCTATATATCCACTACCCTTACACACATTACACCCCTCCCCCTTACAAATAAAACAAGTTGCGTCCATCTCTGCGCTAGGCTCTGTAAAGTAAAACTGATGAGGTCTAAAAATCGTTTTTGTATCGTCTCCAAAGAGTCTTTTCGCCACATAA
Organism: uncultured Lachnospiraceae bacterium; assembly: GCA_964368185.1. Lineage (GTDB taxonomy): Bacteria > Bacillota > Clostridia > Eubacteriales > Anaerofustaceae > CAYJAA01. Next base: position 1,879 of record CAYJAA010000047.1, read on the forward strand.
TCCAAAGTTCCTTTAAGGTCTGACATTTTGATATTTTTATCAATAATAAGCCCTTCAAGTTGATGAAATAATGGAGAGTGAGTTGCATCAATTTCATCACTCCTGTAAACTTTTCCCGGGGAAATAATTTTTATAGGAGGTTTATTGTCAAGCATAGTTCTAACTTGAACAGGAGAAGTTTGCGTTCTAAGACAAGCTTCCTCATTTACATAAAAAGTATCACTAAAGTCCCTAGAACTATGTTTTAAGGGAACATTTAAGTTATCAAAATTATATTTAATAAACTCTATCTCTGGGCCTTCTGCAATAGAAAATCCTAGGGAGAAAAATATCTCGCTAAGCTCATCAATTACCTTATAGATTGGGTGAGAATGCCCAAGATCAACTTTTTCACCAGGTAGAGTGATATCTATTTTTTCACTTTCTAGCTTTTTATCTAAAGCTTCTTTTGAAAGCTGTTCTTTTTTGTTTTGTAGCCCCTCTTCTATGGCTCCTCTTACTTCATTCCCAACTTTACCAATGATTGGTCTATCTTCTTTAGATAGCCCTCCCATTTGTTTTAGCAATAAGGTTAAATGCCCTTTTTTACCAAGATACTCTACTCTTAATAATTCTAGCGTTTCTAGAGAAGAAACTTGACTTATTTTGCTTGTAGCTTCTTTTTGAATATTAAGCAACTTTTCTTTCATTTTTAAACTCCTATTTTTATTATTTAATCAATATTTTTACATACATTTTCTATAATGGCCTGTTTAGATACAGCCTTTGCAACTTCATTTGCAACATTTTTATCCAGAGGGCTTGGAATAATATTTTCCTCATTTAAGTCTTCATCTTTAATATAATTTGCTATAGCATAGACTGCTGCTATTTTCATTTTCTCAGTAATCTCTTTTGCAAAAACATCTAAAGCTCCTTTAAATACTCCTGGAAAAGCTAAAACATTATTGATTTGATTATTAAAATCACTTCTTCCTGTTCCAACAATTCTAGCCCCTGCTTCTTTTGCAATATCTGGCATTATTTCAGGAACTGGATTAGCCATGGCAAAAACAATTTTGTCTTCGTTCATACTCTCAACCATTTCCTTTGATAAAACATTGCCTTTTGAAACCCCTATAAAAACATCTGCATTTTTAATTACATTACAAAGCTTCCCTTTTTCTTTTTTTGGATTGGTCATACTGGCTAGTTTTTCCTGAACATAATTATTACCCTTATCTTTTGATACTACCCCATTAATCCCACACACAATAAGTTCCCTAGCTCCTAAATTAAGTAGCATTTTTGTAATAGCATACCCTGCTGAACCGTCCCCATTAACAATAATTTTAATATCCTCTATTTTTTTACCTACAACCTTTAAGGCGTTTATAATCCCTGCTCCAACTACAATCGCTGTTCCATGTTGGTCGTCGTGAAAAACTGGAATATCTAAAACTTCCTTTAGCTTTTCTTCAATCTCAACACATCTTGGAGAGGCAATATCTTCTAGGTTAATCCCTCCAAACACTGGACTAATAAGCTTTATAGTCTCTACTATCTTATCACTATCATTAGTATCAATACAAATAGGAAAAGCGTCTACCCCTGAAAACTCTTTAAATAATATAGCCTTTCCCTCCATTACAGGAATGGAAGCACTAGCTCCAATATTTCCAAGCCCCAAAACAGCACTCCCGTCACTTACAACCCCCACCATATTTTTCTTTATAGTGTATTTATAAGCTTTTGTTTCGTCTTTGGCTATCTCTTCACAAGGCCTTGCTACCCCTGGAGTATAAAGAAGGGATAAATCTTCTCTATTTTTGATCTTACTTTTGCTTATAACTTCTATCTTTCCCTTTAAACTTTCATGAAGCTTAAGGGACTTGTCATAAATATCCATATTTTCTCCTAAAAAAATAATAATTTTATCTTCTACAAATATTTTTTCTTCCCTTAAATATATTAAGGCATAACCCCTATTTAAAAGACATTTTACTATCTTTATTTATTTATATTTTAACTTATATCTTGCTATTTTAAATAAATATATTCTACATAGGAAAATAAAAAATTAACCTATAAATTATATCACAAGATAAATAATAAATCAATTGATAATATCCCTTATACTACCCTTTAAAAGTAGTGATTTTTACAAATTTTCTAAGTCTTACTTATTTAATATAAGATTTAATAAATTTATCTACCCTTTAATCTTTTAAAAAAAATTGAATTTGTAAATCTTTTACAACAAAAAATATAGCCATAAATGTTGAAATAAGGATAAATTCAAGATATAATGTATCATATATTAAAATAGGTTAGGGGTTTACATGGAAAAAATAAATAATATTTTAGATTCATACATAAATAATTTAGGGGAACTTACAATGCCCGTTATAACAACAAGAGATTTATTTTTAAGTTGTGGAATGAATATAAATTTTGATGTGGGAAGAGAAATGTCTCTTCTTGCTTTAGAAGAAAGTATACAAAATCAAAACTTAATAGTTTTAGTTAGCCAAAAAGATTCCTTTGTGGAATCTCCAAAAGAAGAGGATTTATATAGTATTGGAACACTAGCAAAGATTACAAATTTATCCAGACTTCCTTATAATGCTATAAAAATTTCTGTTAAAATTTTAAATAGATTCAAAATTGAAGAATATGTTCAGTCATCTCCTTTTATGATTGCAAGAGGAAATGTTATATCATATAAAAAATCTGATTTTACATCTAGAGAAATAGCCTTAAGTAATTCTCTTAAAGAGAAATTCAGTGAATATTCCTCTTTTATAGGTAGGAGTGAAATTGATGTAAAATATTTACTTAATGAGGTGAGTGACCCTGATGAGGTTATTGACCTAATACAACAAGGGATAAAAATGCCTTTTAATACTTTTCAAAGTATTTTATCTTCCCTTGACTTAGAAGAAAGATTTACAAAAACTTATCAAGCTTTAGATAACAATATACAGACTTTACAACTTGAGAGAAAAATAGAAAATAAAGTTAAATCTAAACTTGAAAAAATGCAAAAAGATGTATATATAAGAGAAAAAATCTTAGCTCTTCAAGAAGAAATAGGACAAGTTGATACAAGCTCTGTTGTAATGGAATATTTTGATAAGTTAGATGCTTTAAATATAGAAGATAAATACAAAGAAAAAATCAAAAAGGAAGTTAATAGGCTAAAAACCCTACCTTCTGGAACAAGTGAAACAGGGGTTATCCAAACATATATAGAAACTATACTTGACCTGCCTTGGAAGAAGGAAAGACAAAAAAATATTAACTTAAAAACAGCAAAAGTTAAGCTTGATGAATATCACTATGGACTAGAAGAAGTAAAAGACAGAATTATGGAACATCTTGCTGTTTTAAAACTAACAAAAAGTTTAAATGGCCCTATTATCTGTTTAGTTGGTCCTCCAGGAGTTGGAAAAACTTCTATTGCAAAATCTATTGCTGCTGCGACAAAAAGAGAATTTGTTCGCCTTAGCGTAGGGGGAACAAGTGACGAGGCAGAAATCAAAGGACATAGAAGAACATACATCGCCGCAATGCCTGGTAGAATAATTTCAGGAATTAAACAAGTAAAAACAAATTCTCCCCTATTCTTACTTGATGAGATTGATAAAATTAGTGCAAATTATAAAGGGGACCCTGCTGCTGCCCTACTAGAAGTATTAGATCCTGAACAAAATAAAAACTTCAGCGATAACTACTTAGAAATTCCATTTGACTTATCAAATGTTTTATTTGTTGCAACAGCTAACACAACCCAAACTATCCCAAGACCTCTTTTAGATAGAATGGAAATAATCTCTATTCCTGGATATTTGCCTAAAGAAAAACTTGAAATTGCTAAAAAATATCTAGTAGAAAAACAACTTGAAAAACATGGCCTTAAAAAAGACGCTATTACCTTTAGTGATGAAGTGTTAAAAGAAATGATTGAAGAATATACCCTAGAATCAGGAGTTAGACAACTTGATAGAGCTATAGCGAAAATATGTAGAAAATGGGCAAAGAAGCTGGTAATGGAAGAAAATGAAAATCCTGATCTTAGTAAAGAAAATATAAAAGATTTTCTAGGAAAAGAAATCCTTACATTTAAAAAAGCAAAAAATAAAAAATATTTAGGAAAAATAACAGGCCTTGCCTATACAAAATATGGTGGGGACACCCTAACTATAGAAACTGTTATTACCTATGGTAAAGGTAATATACAACTTACAGGTAGCCTTGGAGATGTTATGATTGAATCTGCAAAAGCAGCCCTAACTTATACTAAAACTATTTGTAAAGATATTAATATGCCAAAAAACTTTTTTGATTCTCATGACATACATATCCATGTTCCTGAGGGAGCAACACCAAAGGACGGCCCTTCTGCTGGGATAGCAATTGCAAGTGGAATTATATCAGCTATTACATCAACGCCAGTATGCGACAGTATAGCAATGACTGGAGAAATAACCCTATCTGGAGATGTTCTACCAATTGGAGGCCTTAGAGAAAAACTTCTTGCGGCTTATAGAGCTAAAATAAAAAAAGTAATTATACCAAAGGAAAATGAAAAAGATTTAGCTGATGTAGCAGATGATATTAAAAATTCTCTTGAAATTATCTGTGTTACCCATATTGATGAGGTAAGAAAAGAAATCTTTTGTGAGGAAAGTAAATGATAATAAAAAGTTGTGAGATTGTAACAAGTGCGGGAAAGTTTAATCAGCTTCCACCAAGTGAATTTTTTGAAGTTGTTTTAATAGGAAAATCAAATGTAGGAAAATCCAGCTTTATTAATAATCTTTTAAATAGAAAAGCTTTAGCTAGAACTAGCTCTACACCAGGGAAAACTAGAACCGCAAATTTTTATCTTGTAAATAACTCTTTTTATCTTGTAGATATGCCTGGATACGGTTATGCGAAAGTTTCTAAATCTTTAAAGGTAGAATTTGATAAAATCATTAAAGATTACTTATCAAAACGAAACTCTGATTTTATTGTGTTTTTTCTCCTTGATTTTAGACATAAACCAACGAAAAATGATATATCTATGTATGAGACAATACTTTCTTATGGAATAACTCCTGTAATTGTTTTAACAAAACTAGACAAAGTAAATAAAACTGCTAGAAATAAAAATTTAAAAGTAATCAAAGAAGAATTAAAGCTTACAAATGGGGACAAATTTTTCCTTTACTCCACAGTTGAAAAAAGAGGAAGAGATGAAGTCCTAAGCTTTATTGAAGAAGTAATTATTTAACTTTTTTTTAAAATAGCTAAATAAAAAAACAGGTAATAAACTTTATTACCTGTTTTTTATTTATATAAATATATATTTTATTAAAATAAAGTTTTTTACTGCACTTTAACTAAATTCAAAAGCTGTTTAGTATAAGTAACAAAAGCAATAATCATAACAACAACCCCTACATATAAAAGCCATATCCCAATATTAAATAATTTTTCACTAAATAATATAAGCATTATCGCTACATAAAAAATTCCTGTAGCGAACTTCCCCCACCAATTGGCTTTAAACACATTTGTTTTTATCCATTTTTTCATATATATAAGACCAATTACCATAAATGTCTCTTTTATAACATATAAAGCAAAAATCCACAGTTGTATTAATTCTAATCTATATGCAGAAAATAAAACTGCAAGTAAAGTTAGTTTGTCTGCTGCAGGATCTAGAATTTTTCCAAGCTCGCTAATTTGATTATATTTTCTAGCTATATATCCATCTAAAATATCTGTAGCAAAAGATATTACTAATATTATAATTGCGCTATAATAGCTAGTATTTGCGCTAAAAACTTCCATTAAAAAAAATGGGATTAAAAAAATTCTTAATAGAGAAAGAATGTTTGGTATTTTTTTTATGTCGCTTATTAAAACTTTGTCCATATTGTAAACTTATCCTTTTAAATTATTATAGTCAGTATTGTTACTATTACTAAAGCAGGTAGAGTATTTATTATTTTTATATTTGTTAGTTTTGTCAGGTTTAGCCCAACTAGAAAAACGATAAAATATCCTACAATGCTAATATTATTAATCAGTTCAGTGGAAATGAAATTTCCTGTATTAAGGAGTATAGAAAGTAGTGTTATACTCCCTTGGTATATAAAAACTGATATACTAGAAAATATAACCCCTATGCCTAAAGTAGAGGCTAAAATGATAGAAGTAATTCCATCTATTATCCCTTTTGTATATAGTACTGTACTATCCCCTAAAAGTCCTTCATTCATACTTCCAATAATAGCCATAGCGCCACAACAAAAAATCATACTAGCAGGAACAAACCCCTTAGAAAATGTTTCTATCTTAAGTTTATTTTCAAGGGCTAATGATATATTATTCACCTTATCTTCAAGTTTTAATCCTTCTCCAATAAGTGTACCTAAAACTAAACTTATAATCATATAAAGGGTTTTGCTAGATATAAGTACCCCATCTACAACAGTTATACTGCTAGTAAGAACTCCAATTACACCTATGAAAACAACACAAAATCCTAATACATTATTCATGGAAATATTTATATCTTTACTAATAGATTTTTTAAATATTATTCCTATAAAACTACCACATATAATGCATATAATATTGAAAATTGTTCCCATTTATTACCTCTTTTGCCTATTACTTTAATAATACACTTAATTTTGATAATTTTCAACATTATTTACACATCTTTTATGAAAAAAATAAAATAGTTAAAATATATGCAGATATAAACCCACAAATATCAGCAAGAATACAAGCTTTAATTGCAAATCTATAATTTTTTATATTCTCACTACCTAAATATACACTTAAAACATAAAAAGTAGTTTCTGTGGATCCCATTAAAAGACTAGCGGCAAGACCAATAAAACTATCAGGGGTAAAGTTTTTAAATATATCACATAAAACAGCAACAGCCCCAGAACCTGAAATCGTCCTAAATATAACAAGGGGCAGCAGCTGACCCTCAACATTGAAAAGATTAAGTATAGGGCTAAGTAAAAAAATAATGAAATCAATAAGCCCACTAGCCCTAAATACATACACACTACAAACCATCGCTAGGAAGTAGGGAAATATTTTAAGGGGAGTTGTAAGTCCATTTTTTGCCCCTTCTATAAAGGTATTATAAATATCTATCCCTTTTTTATAACCTATCAAAATAATGATAAAAATAAATATTGGCAAAAAGGAAGAAGAAATATATCCTAACATTTTCCTTCTACCTTTATAAAAAATTTCGTAATGAGAATACCACATACACTGCTAATACTAGTGGCGATAAGTATAGGAATAAATACTACCCCTGGATTATGAGAACCATACAAAAGCCTGTATCCTATAATAGAGGTAGGAATTAACTGGACAGAAGTAGTATTTAAAATAATAAACATAATCATATCATTGCTTAAAGTATCTTTTTTAGGTTTAGTTAAATTAATCTGTCTCATTGCTTCAATCCCAAAGGGTGTAGCAGCATTACCTATCCCTAAAAAGTTTGCGCTTAAATTCATAGTGATGGCATTCATAACATCTTTATTATTTTTATTTTCTTTAAATAGTTTTTCCATAATAGGCATAATAAAGTCACTAATTTTTTCAACTAAATTTGCCTTTTTCATAATTTCCATTATCCCTAAAAAAAAGCTACATACACCAAGAAAAGAAATAGATATACTAACACTTTCTTTAGCTCCCTCTAAAAAAGCACTCCCAACCTTGTCTAAATTACCTGAAAAAATACTAAAAACCACTGAAAAAGAAATAATATAAAACCAAATTTTACTTAACATATAAACCTCTAAATACTATAATTATTAATTTATATGCATGGTGTAAAATATATATATCCCTTAAAAAAAAATAAAAACCCAGAATATTATAGCTTGAATTTTGATCCCTATCAAAACGATAGGTGGGTTATCTACTAATTGCTTTTGTCTTCCACTGATAAACGAGGCTTGACATAGACAATTAAACACGAAGTCCCATAGTAAAAGTGTAGGTTCAAAATTGAAACTATATATTATTCTAGGTATTAATATTATATGATTATATAAGTAAAATATCAATATATATTTAATTTTTAATAAAAAAGTATATAGGTAAATTATTGTAATTTTTCCAAAAAAAGAAAGTCAAT
>CAYJAA010000048.1:0-4636 GCA_964368185.1 uncultured Lachnospiraceae bacterium
CTCAGGAAGTTTTATCCTTTCTATCTCTCCAGCTTTTTCTAAATATCCATCTAAGCCTTTATAAAACTCTTTAATTACATCATTCCATAAAACATTTCCTTCTGCTATTTCATCAAAATGTTTTTCCATTCCTGCTGTAAATTCTATATCAACAATATCTTTAAAATGTTCTATTAAAAGTTTGTTTACTGCATAACCTAAGTCTGTTGGATGAAATTTCTTTTCTTGCATCTCAACATAACCTCTGTTTATAATAACAGAAATAGTTGGAGCGTAAGTACTCGGTCTACCTATCCCATCTTCTTCTAATGCTTTTACTAAACTAGCCTCTGTATATCTTGGAGGTGGTTGAGTAAATTTTTGACTTGGTGTTATTGTGTCTAAAATAACTTCATTCCCTACTTCTAAATGAGGAATTTCATTACTAAGCTCATCTTCTGTAGGCTCAACATAATATACTTTTAAAAACCCACTAAATTTAATCTTAGAACCTGTACTTCTAAAGATATAATCTCCATTTTTTACATCAACTCTAAGGGTATCATAAACCGCACTAGCCATAAGAGAGCTTAAATATCTATTATATATTAATGTATATAATCTTAACTGATCCTTACTTAAGTCTGCCCCTATTACCTCTGGAGACAACATTACATCTGTGGCTCTTATTGCCTCATGGGCGTCTTGAACGTTACTTTTTTTCTTACTTCTAACAAATCCACTACCTAAATATTCTTTACCATAATTATCTTCAATGTATTTAATAGCTTCTTTTTTTGCATCTTCTGAAATCCTAGTAGAGTCTGTTCTTATATAAGTGATAAGACCAATTTGACCTTTGTTTTTAATTTCAACCCCTTCATATAACTGTTGAGCTATCATCATTGTTTTTTTCGTTGAAAACCCAAGTTTTTTATATGCATCTTGTTGCAAGGTGGAAGTTGTAAAAGGTAGGAAAGGATTTTTCTTTTTGCTTCCTATTTTAACATCATTAACTAGATATTTATCTTTTTCTAAATCTCCTAAAATTTGTTTTACATCTGCTTCACTTTTAATCTCGGTTTTTTTACCACCAATAGATAAAAGCTTACTTTTAAAAGATTCTTTTGTGTCTAGTTTAGAAAAAATACTGTCTATTGTCCAGTATTCTTCGCTAATAAAGTTTTTAATTTCTTCTTCACGATTAATAATTATCCTAGTAGCAACAGATTGTACCCTCCCTGCACTAAGACCTCTCATAATCTTACTCCAAAGAACAGGGCTTATTTTATATCCAACTAGCCTATCTAAAACACGCCTTGCTTGCTGAGCATCCACAAGGTCCATATTAATAGTTCTTTTATTATCAATTGCCTTTTTAATAGCATTTGGAGTTATTTCATGAAACTCGATTCTATTACTTTCTTTTAAATCAAGTCCTAAATAATTTGCAATATGAAAAGATATTGCCTCCCCTTCTCTATCAGGGTCAGTTGCTAAAATAACTTCTTCAGCTTTTTTAGCACTATCTTTGATTTCTTTTAATATCTTACCTTTTCCATGTATTGTTTTATATTCTGGGGCAAAGTTATTTTCTACATCTACTCCAAGTTTTGACTTAGGTAAATCTATAACATGGCCCATTGAGGCCTTAACTTTACACCCTTTAGGTAAATATTTTTGAATTGTTTTCGCCTTTGCTGGAGACTCTACAATTACTAACTTATATGACATTTAAATTCTCCTTTTGTAAATCCCTACTATATTAAGATTATATAAGGAGATAAATAACCAAGCTTACATTAAGACTATCTCACTCCCTACCGTACATACAATACCTTTTAATTCCAACATTGTCAAGCATGAATTTACATTATTTATATTAAAATTTAAATTTTGTACCAATAAGTCTACTGTATTTATTCCAAGTTTCACACATTTACATATTTCCATTTCCTCATTAGATAAGTTTTGTTTTAAAAAATTAAAACTTTCATTTTTTAAGTCTTCTTTTGAAAAATTTTCTTTGTTTTTCACCATATCTTTAAATAGATAATGTAGCTCATTTAAAACATCTTCACAGCTAAGAAGAACCTTTGCCCCGTCTCTAATTAATAAATTACTACCCTTAGAGATTCTAGAGTTAATATTTCCTGGAACCACAAACACTTCCCTGTTTTGTTCCGTTGCTGTTCTAGCTGTAATTAAAGAGCCACTTTTTTCAGAAGCCTCCACAATAATAGTCCCATATGTAAGACCACTAATAATTCTATTTCTCGCAGGAAAATGATGAGTTAGTGGCTTAGTTGTTGGAAGTAACTCACTAACTATCATCCCATCTTTTTCGATAATTTCATCATATAATTTTGTATTTCCCCTTGGATATATAACGTCAACCCCACTTCCTAAAACCGCAACAGTTTCACTTGGCCCGTCTATAGCTCCTTTGTGAGCCATAGCATCTATCCCCAGGGCTAGCCCACTTACAACACTTACCCCTTTATATGAAAAATCTTTACTTAAGTTATAAGCAATATTACTTCCATAAGCAGAAGGAGTTCTAGAGCCTACAATAGATATAAAAGGCTTATTGTCCTTAAGGGAATTTTTCCCTCTATAAAATAACACTGGAGGATAATCGTATATTTCTTTTAGTAAAAAAGGATACTCCTTATCATCAGCAGTAATACTCTTTATATCTTTTCTTAACATATATTCATAAATTTTTTCATATTTAGATAAATCCTTTTTAAAAGATAAATCTTTTGCTAAATCATAATTTATCCCCTCTACACATTGATATCTTGACACATCTTTGTTATTATATACTTGTTCAATGTCTAAAAAAGAGTTATATAAATTAATCGCTTTTTTTGCTCCAATATTATGCTTATCCATTAACCACATCCAGTATAGTATTTTCATCCTTAACACCTACTTACTTACCATTTTCATATATTATATATGTTTTTTATATAAATAAGCAATAGTTTTTCGGTAAAAAATCACAAAAAGTGTAAAATATTACACATAAAGTGTTTTATTCCTTGTGAAATTCCTCTTTTTTCTTAAATAAATACATAATTTACTAAATTCTAAATAGTTTAATATTTTTATATAAATAATACTAATAATAAAGGTAGAGGTTTAATAAAGATGAAAAATGTTATAACTTTGATAAAAAATGTAGTAAGTATATACATGGATAAAAATATCTCCAGAGCTAGCGCTGGTGTATGTTTTTTTATTGTACTATCACTGTTCCCTCTTTTAATTTGCTTAAACTGGCTTATTGGTATGCTTCACTTAAATATATCAGATATGATACTATTTTTTAATAATATCATCCCAGAAAGTACTCTAAGTATTATTTCAGAATATATAACTTATGTTTCTAATTATAACTCTGATACTATTATCGTCTTAGGCTTATTCTTAACAGCTACAACTCTGTCTTCTGCCTTTAGATCTTTATTAGTTGCAGTTGATGATATTCATTCAATAAAAACCAAAAGAGGTATAAAAGACCTTTTCTTTACTTATATCGTTCCTATTTTATTATTAAGTGGAATATATTTTTTAATTCTTAGTTTTATAATGATACTATGGCTTTTACAAGCCCTTAGCATATACCAAAGAATAAGCATGATTTTAAAAAGCATATTCTTTTATAAACATATTTTGCTACTTATAATTATATTCCCGCTAATTTATTTATTATTTAGATATTTATACAAAAGAGGAGGGCAGCATAGAATATACACTTTAATATCTTCTTTTATATGTACACTAGGTTTAGTTATTGCAAGTGAGATATTTTCCTTTTTTATAAAGTTTAGCCCAACATACAACATAGTATATGGCTCTTTAACATCTATAATTATTTTAATGGTATGGCTTTTTACAATAACAAATATAATAATGCTAGGGATTATTTTTGATTATGCCCTTTATAAAAAAATTAAAAAAGAAGATATATAAATTTTTATTTATATACCTTCTTTTTTTTAAAAAAATTATATTTTTATCTTCTTATTTTATTAGTTTTATTATAAAGCTTAACCCTTTGTTTGCAAAAAGAATACTCAACTCCAAAATATTCACAAAGACCATATAAATCTTCATATTCATCTATAATCTCTTTTAACACCATTTCTGGCATAAGAAAATACATAGCAAAAGCATCCGCTTGTGCTTCTTCTTTTACTTTTAATACATATCCATTTTCCATTTGATTGGTAATATGAGTTACAATATGCCCAAGTTCATGAGCCATAGATTGTCTAAGCTGATTAACACTTTCTTTACGTCCATTTATTACCACATTCCCAACAACACATGATTTATCACAGCTTTCAAAGTATTTTATTTTATAGCCCATCTCAGTCATAATCTGTTCAATAATTTCTATGTCTACTGGGAAAGTTTCTATATAATATTCATTTATTATCTCTTGAGCTTTTTTCAACATGTTATATTGCATATACTATCTCCAAGTTAAAATGTATTTTCACCTTAAAAAAACAAATGTCCCTAAATCTTATTTGATTTAAGGACACTTATAAAAATACAACGCAAATTATATAGCTTCATTTAAGCTACTTACTAGCTTATCAATATCTATGCCATGAGCTGCTGCACCTTGTTCTAGAGTTTC
>CAYJAA010000048.1:4646-9742 GCA_964368185.1 uncultured Lachnospiraceae bacterium
CAGCCATACATCCGAAACATCCCATATTAAAACTTTGAAATACAGATACTGTTTCAGGGTATTTTTCTACAATTTCTAAAATTCCCATATCTTTGTTAATCATATAAATTACCTCCTATATTAAAGATATTATATATACTGCAAAAAAATCTTGCAATTTATAGCTTACTAAAGAAAATATTCTTAAATATTTAAGAATTAATCTTCTATATGGTTTAATACATCATTTATAGATGATGTATCTTCACTATCTTGAGAAAGAGCTTTTATTTTGCAATTTCCTATAAAAATAGCTCCCTCATCAATAATAATATTATCCACATATGCGTCCCCTGTTAACTTACCTGTTGAAAATATTTTTAAATTTTCACAAACAACTGGACCTTCTACTGCACCAATAATATGCACAGTATTTGCTTTTACATCCCCAACTATGAAAGAATTTCTTCCTACAACTAAACTACCACCAACATTGATGTTTCCTTTAAAATTTCCTTCGTATCTTATAGAACCTGCCGAAGTAATATCCCCTATAAAAGTAACTTCTGAGCCAACAATAGTGTCTACACTTTCATAATTGATTTTACCAACAGTTTTTACATTCTTCTTTGATATCACTGTTACTACCACCTTATTTTAACTTTTAATTTTATTTTAATAATATTGTATCCCAAATTATATACTAAAATATATTAAAAAACAAGAGAGTTTTAAAATAATTAAAGTAAAAAGGATAATGTTGTAAAAAAAATATATATATAATAACGCATTTGTGATATAATATTCACCGAATATAGGGTATAATTATATCAAAGCGCTTTGTAGTGATATAATATAAACAAAGGAGAAGTATAAATGCAAGCATTATTTATTATATTAAATGATATATATTTAATAAATGAAATTCATGAATTATTACACGAATGTGAAGTGGGAGCAACCACATTTGACTCTTCTGGTCTTGGTAATGTGTTACTTGAATACGAAGAGGCTAGAAGCACTTTTACAAGTCTTAGAAAATTAACACAAGGCAATAAGCCTTCTAATAAAACTATAATTTCTGTAATTAAAGATGAAGAAAAATTCGAAATAGTAAGTGAAAAAATTAATAAAGTTCTTAATAATATTGACAAACCAGGGGTTGGATTTATGTTTTCCGTTCCTGTAAATATGATTTATGGTTATAAAGGTAAGACAGTTGATTAGTTTAAAGCAAAGTAACAAAAATAAAAAAATATTCATATATCTTATACTAATCTCTCTTTTAATTTTTACGATATTTATCTTAATACCTTTTATTTATTATCAAAGTGTATTTTTATCATATAAAATTACCGATAAAGAAGTAGATAAAGTTGAATACATTATATATGAACAAGAACCTTATAGGTCTATTGTGAGGGAAAAATATAGCATTAGTCCCACTGATGAAATTCTTGACCAGGCACTGTCTACACTAGACGAACAAAGCATTGTTCTTTATAATCATCCTAAATATACAAGTGAGGTAATCAATATATATTTTAGTGATGGGACTATGATAAACTGCTTTTTATATGAAGATTCAATTGGAATTGATTATGGAAATGTTTGGCTGAAAATTAAAAATGTAGACAAATTAATTGAAAGTATGCAGTTTGTTGAAATTGTAGAAAGTATTTAAATACAAAGTGAAGTGTTTACTTCACTTTTTTTTAGCTTTTTTCATAAAATTAATGGAGAAGATGAGTAAAAAGCCCTCTTATTTATAAAAGGAGGATAGTGAGATTAATTTTCTTAAAATAGTTATAAAATAATAACAAATTGCATTTTATTTTTTTACAATATATGATATAATCATTTAGTTATAATGGGACTTAGGAGGTATTTTAATGAGTTCAAAAGTAGAAAAAATAGAAAAAAATATAGCCACTATTAAATTATTTATATCAAAAGAAGATTTTGAAGAAGGAATAGAAAAAGCTTATAATAAAAATAAATCAAGATTTAACATTGATGGCTTTAGAAAAGGAAAAGCACCAAGAAAAATCATTGAAAGAAAATTTGGAGAAAACATTTTTTACGAAGATGCTCTTGATTTTGCATTCCCTAAAGCATTTGAAGCTATTATTGGGGAAAACAATCTTTAAGTTGTAGCTGCACCAGAGATGAAAAGTCTTGAGAAGCTTGATAGAGAAAGCGGTGTTGAGATGACAATTGAAGTTGCTTTAAAACCTGACTTTGAGCTAGGAAAATATAAAGGAATTGAAATTGATAAAATCGAATATACTGTAACAGATGAAGATGTAGACAATAAGTTAAGTGAGTTACAAGAAAAAAATTCTAGACTTGTTAATGTAGAAGACACAGAAAGTAAACTTACAGACACAGTTGTTATTGATTTCGAAGGATTTGTTGATGATGTAGCTTTTGAAGGAGGAAAGGGAGAAAAATATCCTCTAGTTTTAGGCAGTAATTCATTTATCCCTGGATTTGAAGAGCAACTTGTTGGTAAAAAAGCAGGAGAAGAAGTAGATGTTAATGTATCTTTCCCTAATGAATACCACTCTATTGATTTAGCTGGAAAAGCTTCATTATTTAAAGTAAAAATTCATGAAGTTAAAACAAAACAACTTCCTGAAATTGATGATGAATTTGCTATGGATGTAAGTGAGTTTGATACTTTAAATGAGTTTAAAGAAGACTTAAAAGTAAAAATAAAAGCAGAAAAAGAAGAACAACTAAAAAATCAAGGAGTAGGAACTCTTCTTGAAAAAATTGTTGAAGATACAAAAATTGATATTCCAAGTGGAATGCTTAGAGAAAGAACTGCTCATGTAAAAGAACAATTCGAAAATCAAATCAAACAAAATGGAATTGACATGAAAACTTATTTTGAACTTATGAAAGCTCAAGATGAAACTAAAACAGAAGAAAGCTTTGAAAAAATGTTTGAAGAACAAGCTTTAGTAGATATTAAACAAGAACTGGTTATTACAAAGCTTATAGAAGTAGAAAATATTACTATTAGCGAAGAAGATAAAGAAGAAGAATTAAAACAATTCGCTAAAGCATATAGTCAAGATTTTGATGAATTTAAAGAAAATGTTGATGAGTATACACTAAATTATATTGAAAACTTTGTTAGCCAAAGAAAACTATTTGACTTCCTTATTGATAATGCGAAGCAAAAATAAATATACCCTAAAAGGAGATATAATATGCCTTTAATACCAATGGTAATTGAGCAAACAAATAAAGGTGAAAGATCTTTTGATATTTATTCTAGACTCCTTAAAGATAGAATTATATTTTTAAGTGGGCAAATAAATGATGAATTAGCTGATTTAATAGTCGCTCAACTATTGTTTTTAGAATCAGAAGATGCAAACAAAGATATACAACTTTATATTAATAGCCCTGGTGGAAGTATAAGTGCCGGGCTTGCAATTTATGATACTATGAATTACATTAAATGTGATGTTTCAACAATATGTATAGGCCTTGCTGCCTCAATGGGAGCTTTCTTACTATCTAGTGGAACAAAATCAAAAAGATTTGCCCTACCAAATAGTGAAATTATGATCCACCAACCTCTTGGAGGAGCTAGTGGTCAAAGTAGCGATGTTGAAATATATGCAAATAGATTAATAAAAACAAGAAATACAATTAATAGTATCCTTAGTGAACAAACAGGTAAATCACTAGAAACAATACAAAAAGATACAGACAGAGATAACTTTATGAGTGCCCAGGAAGCTTTAAGCTATGGAATCATTGATAAAGTTATAACAAAAAGATAGGAGGTAATTAAACTTTATGGATAATAAAACACCTGATGAGAACAACTTTTGTTCTTTTTGTGGAAAAAGTCAACTGGAAGTAAGAAGTTTAATCGCCGGCCCTGGAGTGTTTATTTGTAATGAGTGTGTTGAGCTTTGTGGGGAAATTTTTAACGAAGAGTTAATATTATCTCTTAGTGAAGATCAAGAAAATGTATCTGATCTATTCTTAGAGGAAAATATTAAAACTCCAAAATTATTAAAAGAAGCTCTTGATGAATATGTAATTGGTCAAGATAAGGCAAAAAAAATACTGGCTGTAGCTGTATATAATCATTACAAAAGAATTAACTCTACACTAGATGAAAATACAGAAGATAAGGGTGAAGATATAGAGCTTCAAAAAAGTAATATACTTTTACTTGGGCCTACAGGAAGTGGAAAAACTCTACTTGCCTCAACTTTAGCTAAAATCTTAAAAGTTCCTTTTGCAATTGCTGATGCTACCTCTCTTACTGAGGCGGGATATGTTGGAGAAGATGTAGAAAACATCCTTCTTAGACTTATACAAGCTGCTGATTATAATATGGAACTTGCTCAAAAAGGTATTATCTACATAGATGAGATTGACAAAATAGCAAGAAAAAGTGAAAACCCTTCTATTACTAGAGATGTAAGTGGAGAAGGAGTTCAACAAGCTTTACTGAAAATACTTGAAGGAACTGTGGCAAATGTTCCTCCTCAAGGAGGAAGAAAACATCCAAATCAAGACTTTATACAAATTGACACTACAAACATATTATTTATATGTGGTGGAGCTTTTGCTGGATTTGAAGAAATCGTTAAAAGGCGTCTTGGAACAAAGTCTATTGGCTTTGGAAATGATATTAGCCCAGCAAGTGAGATATCTAATGATGAATTATTTGATATGGCACAACCTCAAGATTTTGTGAAATATGGGCTTATCCCTGAGCTAGTAGGAAGACTTCCTGTTAATGCTTCTTTATCTAAACTAGATGAAAATGCCTTAATTGATATTTTAACAAAGCCTAAAAATGCTCTTGTTAAACAGTATATACATTTATTAAAACTAGATGATGTACAGCTTAAATTTAGCAAAAAAGCAATTAACTTAATTGCAAAAGAAACTATAAAAAGAGAAACTGGAGCTAGAGGCCTTAGAAGTATTTTAGAAGATATTATGCTTGATATAATGTATGACGCTCCATCTAATGAAGATGTTAAAACAATAACAATCACTGAATCTTTAGTGGAAAAAAAGTTTAAAATGTCCTCATAATTTTAAAACAAATAAAAAGATACATTTTTTTTAAA
>CAYJAA010000049.1:0-9730 GCA_964368185.1 uncultured Lachnospiraceae bacterium
AGCAGTCCTTGACTTGCTGTGTATGTTGTTGTAAGTGCACCAGCTGCAAGAGAACCATGAACAGCACCAGCTGCCCCTGCTTCAGATTGTAACTCAATTACATCAACAGTTTCACCAAATATGTTTTTCTTCCCATTAGCTGCCCACTCGTCAGTGTATTCAGCCATTGGAGAAGATGGTGTGATTGGAAATATAGCAGCTACTTCTGTAAATGCATACGAAGTATAAGCAGCAGCGGTATTTCCGTCCATTGTCTTCATTTTTTTAGCCATAATTTTATATATCCTCCTAAAAAATTTAACTAAATCTGTTACATACTCCTTTATTATACCAAAATTAATAAAAGAGTAAATATAATTTGTGTTTTTTATACATTTTTCCCCTAAATTAAGGATAAATATATAAAAAAGTAAGAATATAAGCAAAAAAGCAAGCTCATAAGCCGAGTTCTGTTTTAATGATCATCTATCTAGGCTTATTGTTACCAATAAGCTCAAGCGACCTACCATGAATCCCAACGGGTAGCCGGGTTTGTGTAAAACACAAATATTCTTTCTTGGTCTTGCTCCTAGTGGGGTTTACACGTCTAAATAGTTACCTATTTAACTGTGAGCTCTTACCTCACCCTTTCATCCTTACCTTTGATAAACAAAGGCGGTTTCCTTTCTGTTGCACTTTCCTTAAAGTCGCCTTCACCGGACGTTATCCGGCACTATTACCCTGTGGAGCTCGGACTTTCCTCTTGAAAATTTCAAGCGATCAATCCACTTGCTTTTAACGGAAATGATTTTATCATATCTTGTGGTTTTTTACAAGGTTTTATCCTTATAATTTGTCTTTTTTTTACAAAAACATTTTAGTAAAGATATCTATTTAATTTTTATAGCCTCTTAAAACTTTATATTTATTTACCTCCCTTATTTTTACTCCTTTTATATTTAAAAGGAAAAAAATAGATAAAACTCCTTGTTTTATCTATTTTTTCATAATAATTTATAATGTTAAAACGCTTGTGTCTGCCTCTATTACTTTAAAAATTTCAACTTGTTCTCCACTTTTAGCATCTAGATAAATAATATAAATATCTTCATTATAAGTTCCCTTAAATTCATAACAAAGAACTTCTTCTTTTGATGCAGTTGGAACAATAGCAAGGCGGGTATTTGTTATTTTAAATTCTTTACTAAGTTTACTTTCTAAAGTCTCTAAGTCCATTAAATCCCTTGTATCAATTTCCCTATCATAATGACTCATATAATAATTACTAGCCTCATATCCAACAATGCTCCCATCAGCCAAACTAACTTTTACCTTTATAATATCTGGATAAATCGCAATATCTTCCTTTTCATATACATAGTTAAAAGTCGTAACATTATCATAAGTTTCATAATAGTTAGCACTCATATTTTCAATACCCCTATCCCCTAAAAAGTCTTGACCTATTTTGTTTGCTTCTTCAATGGTTAAGGTCTTTTCCATTTCAAAGGCGTTATAGTCTCCAGCCACTATAATTAGCTTTCCCCCCTTAACACTTATCTTAATATAATAAGTGAAACCATCTTTTTTTGCTGAAAACACATAACAAGGAATATCTCCTTTTGATTCATAAATAAATGAAATATCTTCGTATTCCTCTTTAAGCTTCTCTTCAGCTTCCTCTTTAGTTACACTATCTCCCAGTAAAGCTAGCTGATTATCATCTCTAACCTCATCTGAAAAAGGCCCGTCGTATATTAACTTTGGAAATCCATTTACTTCTTTAGTAGTATTTTCAAATCCTTCATCAAGATTATTAACTGTATTTTTAACATAGAAATCTCCCTCACTACTCCAGTCCCTGCCATTATATCCATAAGAAATTTTATCATTTAAGTCTACTAAATTTCCAAGAAGAGAATTTGATGCTTCATATATTTCTTTTATATATTCTTTGTCAGTTGATGTAATAATATCCTCATCTCCTAGCTTATTTGTTAAATACATATAATAATCACTACTTTTATTTAAAAACTCAGTGACTTCAAGGGTAGAAGTGTGGCTAAAAGGTAGGGCGTTAATATTTTCAATTGTTAGTAAACTAAGACCATAAATCCTAACTAAATCTTTTCTTATAGCACTTTCATCGTTGCTAATATTTATCTTTCCAAGAGTTGAATTAATTTCTGTAAAGTTTTCAATCATTCCTGAAAAATTACTATCATAAACATTATCCATATTATTTTTAAAAACATTATAATTGTTATAATTATAATATGAAAAAATTCCCATAAGCCCCACCCCTATTATTATTAAAGTTATTAATATAGTTTTTTTCATACTTTTTTCCATTTTCATAAACTCCTCCTAATGACAAAATACATGAGCACCAATTTCAAGAACAATTGGTCTGGTTCTTATCCATTCACTAGTAGCAGTCACTGGATTATAATAATACAAAGAGTCCCCTGAAGGATCCCACCCAGCAAGGGCGTCTTTTGCTGCATTAATACAAGACTGGGTAGGAGTTAAATTTATTTGTCCATCACTTACCGCAGTAAATGCCCCGTTTTGATAAATAACACCACTTATGCTATTAGGAAACTCTGAGCTTTCTACTCTGTTTAATATAACAGCAGCAACAGCCACCTGTCCAATATACGGCTCCCCTCTTGCCTCTCCAGTAATACACCTTGCTAGTAACTCAAAATCTTTATCACTAACATTTTCATACCCCCCTACTCCTAAAGTGCTTCCAGAGCTAATTAAACTCTCCGGTAGCCCCATTTTCTCTAAAGTTTTCTTCCCACACTTTCCATCAACACTAAGTCCATTTTTTTCTTGAAAAAGTCTTACTGCTTGTTCTGTTTCCTTTCCATAAGTTCCATCAATCTCCCCATCATAATAATCCCACCTTTTCAGCTTTTCTTGAATAGGCATTACCTGATTAGCGCTTGCCCCATAATAGATTGAGGCTCCTTGAACATCATAAATCAGTAGAGAGAAGATAAATATAAATGATAATATTAAACCTAAAATTCTTTTCATTTTTTTCTCCTTAGTCAATATAATTTTGTAAAGTTATGTGAAGATTTTCTTCTCCCATAACTATAATTCCTTCTTTAATATTTTGTATATCTTCTTCAAAAAGAAGATATAGTGGCTCATAAGTTTCTTTATATAAAATTTCTTTTCCATTTTCATCAAAGGAATAAGCCGCAATATACTCTTCCCCTCCTTGTGTAATTGTAGAAATTTTATAATACCCTACAGGGTATGAATCTATATTTATACTTAATATAACTTCTTCTTCTGTGAATTTATCTATATTATAATCTTTATAATAAGCTTTAATTTCTTCTTCATTAAGTCCAATTAAATCCTCCTGTGCTCTTACTATATTCTCTATACTTTTATCTGCTTTTGAAAAATATTTATTAAAAATAATAGTGGTATTATCTTTTATTAAAACTTCACTTTCTTCAATATAGCTTTTTGGAACATCAGCAATATCTTTATCTGCGTATGTTACATAATTGTCATATAAATACCCTAACCCTACGCCAAAAAAGATTCCAAAAAATAAAACAATACCTAACCCTAGAAAAAAATTTTTACTTAATAAATCTTTTAATCTACCCACTTTTTTTCTCCTTTTTATAAACTTATATATGTTATATTTAAAAATATTTTTTGCAAAGTGACTTTAATTTATACAAGTAAAAAGAAAATATTTAGATAAATTATATTTTATTTTGATTTTTGTGTTGATTAAGCTATAATAATATGATAAGATTTATTAATTTTTTATATATAAGGAGGTAAATTTACATGAGAATTGAAACAAAATGTATACAAGAGGGATACACCCCTGAGAATGGACAGCCTAGGGTTGTACCTATTTGCCAAAGCACAACATATCAATATGATTCCAGTGAACACATTGGAAAATTATTTGACTTAAGTGAGCAAGGGCATATGTATAGTAGAATTTCTAATCCTACAGTTGATGCAGTTGAGAAGAAAATAGCAAGTCTAGAAGGTGGGGTTGGCGCTCTTTGTACTACAAGTGGCCAGTCTGCTACTTTATTATCCTTACTAAACATAATGAAAGCAGGAGATCACTTTATCAGTACTGCTACGATTTATGGAGGGACTGTAAATCTATTTAGTGTTACCCTTAAAAGATTTGGTATTGAATGTACATTTATCCACCAAAATGCAAGTGAGGAAGATATTAATAAAGCATTTAAAGAAAATACAAAAGCTGTTTTTGCTGAAACATTAGCAAACCCAGCCTTAAAAGTTTTAGATATAGAAAAACTAGCAAATATTGCTCACAAAAATAATGTTCCACTAATTGTAGATAACACTTTTCCTACCCCTATTTTACTAAGACCAATCGAATATGGTGCGGATATTGTGGTTCACTCTACGACAAAATATATGGACGGACACGCTACTACTGTTGGTGGGGTTATTGTTGATAGTGGTAACTTTAACTGGGCAAATGGAAAGTTCCCAGAGTTTACTACACCTGATGAGTCTTATCACGGGCTTATCTATTCTAAAGACTGTGAAAATTTAGCTTATATTGTAAAAGCTAGAGTACAAATGATGAGAGACTTAGGGGTATACCCTTCTGCCACAAATGCCTTTTACTTAAACTTAGGACTTGAAACTCTTGCTATTCGTATGAAAGCTCATAGCGAAAATGCTCTAAAAGTTGCTGAATTTTTAGAAAAAAATGACTTAGTTGAAAGTGTAAATTATCCAGGTCTTAAAAATAGTCCAGAAAATGACTTAGCTAAAAAATATCTACCACTAGGAGCAAGTGGAGTTATTTCTTTTGTAATTAAGGGAGGAAGAGAAAAAGCTACTCAGTTTATTGATAGCCTAAATTTAATTGCAAATGTAGTTCATGTTGCAGATATTAGAAGCTGCGTACTACACCCAGCAAGCTCAACTCATAGACAATTAACAAATGAACAGCTAAAAAATGCAGGAATTAACGAAGGTCTTATTAGAATTTCTGTAGGAATTGAAAATATTGAAGATATTATTGAAGATATTAAAAATGCTTTAAGTAAAGTTAAGTAATTTTTTAAATAAAAAAGCTTTAAGAATATTAATAGAATAATAATAAAGAAACAAACTGCCACTATCAAAGATGATAGTGGCAGTTTTACTTTATATAGATTATTTTTCTTTTGTATATTTTTTAAAGAAATACTTAGAAATAAATCTGGTAAAAATATAAAGAATCATTATGATACTTTATTATTAATAGTAATAAAAGTAGTAAATATGGTGCTTTTTATTTTTAAAAAGCAAAGCCACCCGTTCCCGTAAGGGAATCATTGGGTGGACTTAATATTTACGGCAATAATAACAGGCTTTTACTCCGCGTTTTGCCAAAAAAGCGGTAGTTTTGGTTCTTTTGATATCAAAAGAACGGAGATTATTTCATAAAAGGAAAGCTTATATATAAAATAAAGGAATGGCTTTTGCCATTCCTTTTATTGTTCTTAAAGCTTTTATTTAGTCAATAAAACTTACAAGCTCCTCTACTTCTTTTCTCTTTGGAGCTTCTTTATTTTTATCCAGTGGATAACCAAGACCTACTAAAGCGATTATTTTCTCTTCCTTTGGAAGAGTAATATATTCACATATTTTTTCTTCATCAAATTTTCCAAGAATTATGCTTCCTACCCCTTTTGCATATGCGGCAAGGCAAAAGGTTTGAATAGCAACTCCCCCATCAAAAAACTCCCACTTGTCTTTTTGAGGAGATGAAAAACTTCCATCACTTTCATACCCACAAATATTTTCAACCCCTGTTACAACAACAAGGGCATTACTTCTTGTAATTGTTTTTGTATTAAATTCAAAACCCTCTACACATTCTTTTCCAATCTCATTTTTTATATTTTTATTTTTTATCACATGATAGCGAATAACTTGGGTGTTTTTCCAAGAAGGGGCAAATCTAGCTAAATCAACAATTTGTTCAATAATTTCCTTTGTAACTTCTTCTTCTGTATATTTACGAACACTTCTTCTTTCTTTTATACACTTTTCTACTAACATAGTTTATCTCCTAACTAAATACCTTAATAATAAGTATTATACATAAAAATAGTTTGATGTCAAAGTATTTATTGAATTTTTATATATTAAGTGTTATAGTATGACTATAACACAAGGAGAAAAATATGAAAAATGATAAATATATTGTTTATTTTATAAGTAGAACAAAACATAAAATGACTTCATATATTCAAAATCAATTAAAAGAGAAAAATCTTTTGGATATAAGCCCTTCTCATGGAAATATTTTAACTGCTCTTTATGAAGGAAATGAAAAAATGTCTATGGGTGAAATTGGAAGTAAGATTGGAAAAGATAAAGCTACTGTAACCCATTTAATAAATAAATTAATATTACTAGGATACACTGAAAAAGAAAAAGATATAAAAGATAAAAGAATTACTTATATTAAACTTACAAAAAAAGGAGAAGAAATAAAGGAGAAATTTGATTTAATCTCTTCTAATGTTTACACTACCGCTTATAATAATTTTACTGAAAAGGAAAAGGAAACATTTTTACACCTTTTAAAAAAGATGAATCAAAATTTTACTCTAAGCTAACTTTATAGTTATATTAAAAAACATACCTTATATGTGACTACTAGTAAAAAAAGAAACTGCCTCTAGCAAAATTGATAGTGGCAGTTTTCCTTTAGTGCCATAATGCCACTTTATTGATAGTAGTATATAAGTAGTAAATATGGTGCTTTTTATTTTATAAAAAGCAAAGTCGCCCGTTCCCGTAAGGGAATCATTGGGCGGCTTAATATTTACGAGAAATATAATAGGCTTTTACCCCGCGTTTTGCCAAAAAAGCGGTAGTCCCCGTTCTTTTGATATCAAAAGAACGGAGATTATTTCATAAAAGGATAGAAATATACAAATAAAAGGAATGGCTTTCACCATTCCTCTGTTTTTTTCTTATAAAGTTTCTATATCAATATTTCCATATATTAATATAGATATTTTTATTACTGATGCTACTTCTCAATTAAAATAGATGTCCCTCTTGATTTATCTCCATTAAGCCACTGCCACTGTTCAAAAAGCTGTATTTTCCCTGTGTCTAAAATTTCAGGAGTGCTGTGGCACTTTCCTATTCTTACTTGACCTAGCTTATTAATATGTTGATAGTGAAAGTCAAGGTCTCCATTTTTTAGAACTACACCAATAATATGCCCTTTTAAAATCTCTCCCCCACTATACTCTGCCCATAAAATATTCTCTTTTTGAAAATATTTAAAAACTGTATAAGAGCTTACTTCTCCATTTTCACTATTTTCTTTAGCTATAAATTCTTTTTTATCATAGTTAATCATTTTTTTATCTCCTCCTTAAAAATAAAGTTTATAAAATTCCAAAAAGCATAAGCCCCACTGTATTAATAGCAAAATTAGCAAACATATGAACCAACCAAGATATATAGATATTATCATACTTTTCATTAACTAAATTAAATATAGCCCCTCCAATAAAAAGAGCTAAAATAGTTAAAAGAACAAGTCCTATATGAAACCAACCTATCATCATAGACACATGATATATAGAAAACATAATAGCACTAAAAATAAAGGCAAGGTTACGACTAGAAACTTCCTTTAGAGATATAAAAGCAAAGCCTCTAAAGAAAAATTCTTCTAGCAAGGAATTAATAAAGGATATATAAAGGGCTACCCATATAAAATTTAGCTTATTAATCCCCATTGTTTCACTTAAATTTCCTGTAATAGCTGAAAAATCAAAAATATCTTCAACTATAACATATCCTAAAACAATAAATATATATATACTAACCCCTAAAATAAGGGCTATTTTAATTCCTTCTTTATTTGGTATAAATAGCTTTTTAAGGTTACAATCTTTGTTAAAATGTGCATAAATAATAGGAGGTATTAAAAACAAAGATATTTTTATAAGAGACTTTATCATATATCCAGGCTTTATTACAGCATCAACAAAACCCATAATTATACAAGCAGTGATGACTATTAAGATGATGAAATATTTACTACGCTTCATACCCTACCTCATAAACTTCTTTGGTGATTTATATATTTTTTTTAGTAATATTTTACTAGATTATATCACAAGGCTAGAAAAAAGGCTATAAAAAAAGATATAAAAATAGCCCCGTAACATAGGCTAATCCAAGGCTGATAATCAATATAGAGTTCTTTAAATGTAAAGGTAAAGGGGTGTTTTATAACTATCCAAATAAAAATATCTGCTACACCACTGATAAAAGTAAAGAAAAATGCAAGGAATATAACAAAAGAAAAATCCAAACCCTCTATTTGTATATAAAAATATATACATATTGTAAAAATAAATAAATTATAAAGAAAATGAAAAGGCTTTGTTTTATTAAAGGCTGTCCATATATTATCTATTTTCTTAGGAGATAATTTATAAAAAAATAAATTAAATCCAGTATGTAAAATAGCAATTAATGTAACTAAAAAATAAGAAATAAAAAAATATTTTAAAGGCGTAAATAAAAACATAGTCTTAAGCCTCCTTTTCATCTATATAAATACCATAATTTAAAGATAATATATCCTTATTTAATATTCTCTCCACCAAAGCTGTTTGTAAAAATCACCTTTTTCATTTATATATATAATTAAATACCTTAAAAATAAGAACAAAGAGCCTATAAATATAAATAAATATATATATGTGAATATATTACTAGATACCTTTAAATTATAAAAATCAAATACTTCCCTATCATTACTAATTGTAATTTCTTTTATATATTCATCCCTATAAACTTCAAATGATACTGCTTCATTTTTATATCTATAATTTGCTATTACTTCATATTTATAACATGAATTAATTGTTATAAAAGAAAGTAATAAAAATAAAATAAATGAAATGATAAATTTATATTTTGTTTTCATAAAATATCCTCCCCCTCGCTATATATTAATAATAAATATTCATATATGAATTTTTTGTAGAAGAATACAACTAACTTGAAAGTTAGTCTACTTCTTTTTTTCTTTTAAATACATATAAATTATAAAGGGTGATGAATTATGAATAACTTTATGAAAAATTTAGAACAAAAAGTAATTAAAAGTCTAGAACTTCCAGAAGAAGTGTTACTTAACAAATTACAAGTAAATATGATTTCTAACTCTAAAATAACGATACAAAACCACAAAGGGATCATTTGTTACTCTAAGGAAATAATTAAAATTAATTCAAATGATGGCCTGCTTACTATTAACGGCGAGGAGCTAAATATTTCTTCTCTTATTACAGAAGAAATTATCATAACAGGGAAAATTATTAGCTTTGAATTTTTAATTTAAGGAGATAATATGTTAATACTTAGAATTTGGAAATATCTTAGTGGGTATTCTCTTATTAAAGTTAGTGGAAGATATTTAGAAAAATATATAAATATATTAGCTGGTAATAATATTCAAATTTGGGATATAAAAAAAATATCCCTTGAAAAAATGACTTTTAAAATCCTTTCAAAAGATGAAAAAATAGCTAAAAAAATAGCTGAGAGAACAAATTATTCTCTAAATATATTAACTAGATATGGTGCCCAAAGGTATATAAGTAAAATTAAAAAGAAGAAAATATTTGTTTTTGGAAGCCTTCTTTGTTTTTTCTTTATTTTTGCCTTTTCTTTTTTT
>CAYJAA010000050.1:0-313 GCA_964368185.1 uncultured Lachnospiraceae bacterium
AAATGTTGAAATTAGTGTAATACCTCCTGATATAGGAGTAAGTGTAATTAAAAACGACAATACAGACTTTGAACTTGTAAAGTTAAGTCAGTCTCCTAATACAGGGGAATATGAAATTATTACTACCCCAAACTATCCAGCTGTTAAAGTAACTTTACCAGAAGGTACTTCTTTAAGTGGTAATATCATTTCAATTGATTATTCAGTTACCACTGAAGGTCTTATTACTTTAGAATGTGGAACAGGGGATAATGTAATCACCATTAACATTCAGTATTATGAAGATGAAATAGTAGAATAAAACTATCTAATA
>CAYJAA010000050.1:323-9388 GCA_964368185.1 uncultured Lachnospiraceae bacterium
AGGTAAAGTAATCTTACATTTTAAATAAATCAATTTTTTTTGATTTAAGCATTGACATATTTATATTCTCGTGTTAATATTTTGTCAAAATAAAAATATTTGATATGAGAAGAATAATAAGGAGGTTGTAATATGCATATTGACCCAATTCAAACTGCTAAAATTTTTAAAGCAATTTGTGATCCAAATAGAATAGCTATTATACAGCTTTTAAAAACTGGTGAAAAATGTGCTTGTGAGATTGGAACAGCTCTTGACCTTGCCCAGTCTAAACTTTCTTATCATATGAAGATTTTGTGTGAGAGTGGGGTTGTGGAAAGCTGGTATATAGGCAAATGGACTCATTATAGAATTAGTAAAGCTGGTAGCGAGAATGCTATTTCTTTACTTAAAGAATTAACTTTTGTAAGTTCTAATGCTCAGTGTAGTAAATGTAATAAATCAGCCATCTAATAAAGGTGGCATTTATTTAAAAAATTGTATCAAAAAAAATTGATTTGACCATCTATAGATGGTCTTTAAAGGAAATTATATATCAAAAAAACTTGATATATGGAAAGGTAAACAAAAAAAATGGAAACAGTAAAAACACTTTGGGATTTTTTTCAAACCCAGATTCTAGGAATGAAATGGCTTAATGATTTAGTAGGAAGTATACTTTCTTCACTAGGCGTAGATATATCCTCTCAAATAGGAGGAAGTCTTCAGTTTTTTATCTATGATGTAATTAAAATTGTAGTTTTATTATGCGCTTTAATTTTTATTATATCTTATATACAAAGTTATTTCCCTCCAGAGCGAAGTAAACGTATTTTAAGTAATTTTAAAGGTATATGGGCAAATATGGTATCAGCCCTACTTGGAACAGTAACTCCTTTTTGTTCTTGTTCTTCAATCCCTCTTTTTATGGGATTTACTAGCGCAGGCCTTCCTGTTGGGGTAACATTTAGCTTTTTAATTTCTTCACCTATGGTAGATTTAGGAAGCCTTGTACTACTTATGAGTATATTTGGAGCAAAAGTAGCCGCTGTGTATGTTATCTTAGGGCTAATTATCGCAGTAATTGGTGGGACTCTTTTAGACAAACTTGGCATGGGAAAATATGTAGAAGACTTTATTTTAACTGGATCAAGTGTAGATATAGAGGCTCCTGAGCTTTCAAAAAAAGAAAGAGCTACATTTGCAAAAGAGCAAGTAGTTTCTACATTTAAAAAAGTATTTCCTTATATTTTAGTAGGGGTTGGAATTGGTGCATTTATTCATAACTGGATTCCACAAAATGTTATTGAAAGTGTTCTTGGAAGCGACAATCCATTTGGTGTAATTCTTGCAACTCTTGTTGGTATTCCTATGTATGCAGATATCTTTGGAACAATTCCTGTTGCAGAAGCTCTTCTTGCTAAAGGGGCGCAACTTGGTACAATTCTAGCATTTATGATGGCTGTTACCACCCTTAGTATCCCTTCTATGATTATGCTTAAAAAAGCAGTAAAACCAAAACTTTTAATAGCTTTTATAGGAATTTGTACTTTTGGAATTATTACAGTAGGTTACTTATTTAATATGTTAGCTTATTTTCTAATATAATATAAAAAATATTTATATAACTTATAAATAATTTAACTATATAATTAAAATAATAAATTTTAGGAGGAATAAAATTATGTCATTTTTCAAAAAAAATAAAAAAGAAAGTTCATCTTGTTGTTGTAGTGGTTCTTGTGAGCCTACCCCAGAAGTAGAAGAAAAAGTATACAATGAAAAAGGGGAAGAAATGGCGATGTGTGACTGTGGTAGTATGTGTAGCGTTTCTGATATAGAAGCAGCAAAAAAAGAAAAAGAGAAAAAATCTTCTAGCTGTTGTGGAAGTATTGACAGTGAAAGTATAAAAAATGCAGCTGAGGAAAAAGAAAAAGGAGCAAGTGTAAAAGTACTTGGCTCTGGGTGTAAAAAATGTAATGACCTTGAAAAAGCTACAAAAGAAGCTCTTATTAACCTTGGTATGGATACTAGCATTGATCACGTAACAGATTTTGCAGCTATAGCAGCTTATGGAGTAATGACAACACCAGCTTTAGTGGTGGATGGAAAAGTAGTAAGTTATGGAAAAGTATTAAAAGTAAATGAAGTAGAAAGTATTTTAAAAGAAGTACGTAAGTAAAAAGTAGGAGAGAAAAAAATGGAAAAAGAAAAAAGTAGTGGTATTGGTTTTTTTGAAAGATATTTAACAATTTGGGTTGTTATTTGTATGGTTGTTGGAATATTAATAGGAAAATTCCTTCCAGGTATTCCTCAGTTTTTAGGAAATTTTGAATACGCAAATGTTTCAATTCCTATTGCTATTTTAATATGGCTTATGATATATCCTATGATGATGAAAGTAGACTTTCAAAGTATCAAAAATGTATCAAAAAATCCTAAGGGATTATTTGTTACTTGGGTAACAAACTGGCTAATTAAGCCTTTTACAATGTTTGGTATTGCTTATTTATTCTTTTTTGTTATATTCAAAGGATTTATTACCCCACAGCTTGCAACTGATTATTTAGCAGGAGCTGTGTTACTTGGAGCTGCTCCTTGTACAGCTATGGTTTTTGTGTGGAGTCACTTAACAAAGGGAGATCCAGCATATACTGTAGTACAAGTTGCAACAAATGATTTAATTATCTTAGTTGCTTTTACTCCAATTGTAGCATTCTTACTAGGAGTAGGTGGAGTTAGCGTTCCTTGGGATACACTAATTTTATCAGTTGTATTATTTGTAATAATACCTTTAGTAGCAGGAGTTATTACAAGAAGCACTATGGTAAAAAATAAAGGTGTAGAATATTTTGAAGAAAAATTTATTCCTAAATTTAACAATGTAACAATTATTGGATTACTTCTAACTCTAACACTGATTTTCTCATTCCAAGGGAATGTTATTTTAGAAAATCCTCTACACATTCTTCTAATTGCTATACCTTTAATTATACAAACATTTTTGATTTTCTTTATTGCATATTTATCTTCAAAAATGTTAAAGCTACCTCATAAGGTTGCTGCTCCTGCAGGAATGATTGGGGCATCAAACTTCTTTGAACTAGCTGTTGCTGTAGCGATTGCCTTATTTGGAACAGGTAGCCCTGTAGCTCTAGCTACAATCGTAGGGGTTCTTGTTGAAGTACCTGTTATGTTAATTCTTGTTAAAATAGCTAATAATACAAGGCATTGGTTCGTAAATCCAAAGGAGAATTAAAATATGAGTAAAAATTGGTATCCTATTATCGATTATGATAAATGTAGTGGGTGTATGATTTGTAATAATATGTGTCAGCACGGGGTATATAAACCTGATGAAGAAACTAATAAACCAAAAGTCGTTTATGGAAATGGCTGTGTTTATGGGTGTCATGGTTGTGAAGTAAAGTGTCCTAAAGGTGCAATTCACTACTTTGGGGATAATGGAGAAGTTAATATAGATTATGACTTTGGAAATTATAAACCTGAGATTAAATGTGAGAAAAAACCTAAGGTAGCCTTTGTGTGTAATCACAATTCTTGTAGAAGTCAAATGGCAGAAGCTTTAGGAAAAATTCTAGCTCCGGACATATTTGAAAGTTATTCAGCAGGAACAGAAATTAAAAGTCAAATTAATCAAGATGCTGTAAGGCTTATTAAAGAAATTTACAGTGTAGATATGGAAAAGACCCAGTTTAATAAGACTGTAGAAGATATTCCCTCTCCGGATGTAGTAATTTTTATGGGTTGTAATGTATCTTGTCCAAATGTTCCTTCTCAGTATAGTGAGAACTGGAAGCTTGATGATCCAAGTGGAAAAAGTGATGAGGAATTTAAGGTAATTATAAATCAAATTCATGAAAATATACTTAGGTTAATAGAAAAATTAAAATAATATAAAATAGAAAAAACTTTATAAACTAAACAAAGGAATGGCAAAAGCCATTCCTTTTCTTTATATATAATATTAGTTAATAAAGAAGTATTATGACACTTAAAGGAAAGTTGCATATAAATATAAAGTATGTTATGATTTTTCTAAGAATATTTTATATAAAAATAATAAGAAAGTAAAAAAGCCATGATTAATTTACCAAAACAAGTAAATTTAGCCCTATGTTTAATTGAAGAAAATGGATATGAAGCTTTTATCGTTGGAGGTTGTGTCAGGGATTATCTTTTAGGAAAAGAGCCAATGGATATAGACATTACCACTAGCGCAAAGCCCTCTATTATCATGGAAATTTTTAGGCAGTATACTACTATTCCAACAGGGCTAAAACATGGAACTGTTACGGTAATTATAGATTCTATCCACCTTGAGATTACTACATACCGAATAGAAGGGGAGTATATAGGAAATAGAAAGCCTAAAGATGTTTCTTTTACCCTTGATATAAAAGAAGATTTAAAAAGGCGAGATTTTACTATAAATGCTATTGCTTATCATCCACTAAAGGGATTTATCGATCCATATGGCGGGGAAGCAGATATAAAAAATAAAGTAATCCGAGCTGTAGGACAGGGAAGTAAGCGTTTTGAAGAAGATGCCCTTAGGATTTTAAGAGGGGTTAGGTTTTCTTCTACCCTAGGTTTTTCTATTGAAGAAAATACCTTTTTTAGTATGGAAGAGAAAAAAGACTTACTTAAAAATATATCTGTAGAGAGAGTTTACTGTGAACTATGCAAAACTTTACTAGGGGATAATGTAAAAAATGCCTTTGAAAAATCCTCTAGTATTTGGGGAGTTGTTATTCCTGAAATTTTAGAAATGGTAGATTTTCAGCAAAATAATAATTACCATATCTACGATGTATTTATTCATACTTTAGTAGCTGTAGAAAATACTAAAAAAATCCTACATTTACGCCTTGCTAGCTTTTTTCATGACATTGGAAAGCCTTATACTTATACTATAGATGAAAAAGGGGTTGGTCACTTTTATTCCCACCCAGATAAAAGTCATAGTATAACAAAAGATATATTAAATAAGTTAAAGTGTGATAATGCCACGAAAGATAAGGTATTGACTTTAGTAAAATATCATGATACCCCTATTATTTGTAGTAATAAAAATATTAAAAGGTGGCTTAATAAACTGTCTCCAGAACTATTTTTTGATTTATTAGACTTAAAAAAAGCAGATAATTTAGGACAAAACCCAAAGTATCACACTAGGCAAGAGGAGCTAGAAGATATAAAAATTTTAGCAAAGGAAATTATAGAAGAAAGACAGTGTTTTTCTCTAAAAGATTTAGAAATAAATGGAAGGGATTTAATCTGTTTAGGGTATAAAGGTAGAGAAATAGGAGAGGGGCTAAATACCATTTTAGAAAAAGTAATGAATAATAAAATAGAAAATAGAAAAGAAATATTAATAGAATATGTTAAAGATATTAAACAGAATAAAGGAAGTAAAAAATGTTAGAAATAAAAGGAAAATATACTACTGCTACTGTATATACAGATACTATAGAAGACAGTGCATATACACAAATCAAAACTTTGTGCGATCAAGAGTTTTGTAAAGATTCTAAAGTTAGAATTATGCCAGATGTTCATGCAGGAATAGGGTGCGTAATTGGCTTTAGCGCTAACCTTTCTGATATGGTAATTCCAAATATCGTAGGGGTTGACATAGGTTGCGGAATGATGAGTGTTGCCCTTGAAAAAATAGATTTTTCTTATGAAGAGTTAGATGAAATTATTAAAAAATTTGTTCCTAGTGGAAAAAATATTCACGAAGGTAGAGTTGTTAAATTTCCAAAACTTTTAGAAATGAACTGTTATAGGAATCTTACAAAAACTAAGAGAATAGAAGCAAGCATTGGTACTTTAGGAGGGGGAAATCACTTTATAGAAGTAGACATAGATGAAGAGGGAAATAAATATTTAATCATCCATACAGGGAGTCGTAACCTTGGAAAACAAGTGGCAGATTATTATCAAAATTTAGCTTATGAGCTAATGAGGGGAAAAGAAGAATTTTTCGATAAAAAAGAAGCTTTAATTAAAAAATATAAAGAAGAGGGAAGAAGAGGGGAAATAGAAGAAGCCTTAAAGGAATTATTATCTCACTTTAAAGAAAAAGAGATAGATATTCCTAAAAATTTATGTTATTTAAAGGGAAAGTATAGAAAAATGTATTTACATGATATGAAAATTTGTCAAGAATATGCCTCTTTAAATCGCATAACTATTGCAAATATTATTTTAGGTAAATTATTTCAAAAATCTATCAATGATTTTTCCCACTTTGAAACAATTCATAATTATATTGATTTAGAAAGTGATATAGTAAGAAAAGGGGCAGTTTCAGCAAAAAAAGGGGAGAAAATTTTAATTCCTATAAACATGAAAGAAGGAAGCTTGATTTGTATTGGTAAGGGAAATCCTCAGTGGAATTATTCAGCCCCTCATGGAGCAGGAAGGTTATTTAGCCGAATGACAGCAAAAGAAAAATTTACTCTTGATGAGTTTAAAGAGAGCATGGAAGGGATTTTTACAACCTCAGTAGGAAGTAAGACCCTTGACGAATGCCCTATGGCTTATAAAGATATTAGCCAAATTATAAATAATATCGGTCCAACAGCTAATATTATAAAGCAAATAAAACCGGTTTATAATTTCAAGGCTTCAGATTAGAAAGTATTTTTTTAAGTATTTCCTTTATTTTATATATTTATATAATAAAGTATATACTATATAAAGCAGTTAATAAAAGGAGGGCAGTAAAATGTGTACGAGTATTTCATGGGTTAATGGAGATTTTTATTTTGGAAGGACACTAGACTTAGAGTATGATTTTGGGCAAAGAGTTGTAATTACACCAAGAAACTATAATTTTTCCTTAAAAAACGAAGGTGAATTTAAAAACAAATACGCCCTTATTGGAATGGCAACAGTAATGGAGGAGTATCCATTATATGCAGAAGCTACAAATGAAAAGGGTCTTTGTATGGCAGGGCTTAACTTTCCTGGATACGCTCATTATAGTGAAGCAGTAAAAGAAAAAACAAATATATCACCCTTTGAATTAATCCCTTGGATTTTAGGAAGTTGTGAAAATATTAAAGAGGCGAAAAAGCGCCTTGAAAACATTAATATTTGTAGCACCCCTTTTAAGGAAAGTGTTCCAAATTCTCCTCTTCATTTTATAATATCAGATAAAAATTCTTCTATAGTCCTTGAAAGTACAACTTCAGGGGTAAAAGTTTTTGATAATCCTACAGGAGTTTTAACCAATAGCCCTACATTTGATTATCATTTATTAAATTTAGGGAATTATATTAACTTAAATCCTAATTATGTGAAAAATACATTTATTAAAGATTTAGATATAAAAACTATAGGTCAGGGAATGGGGGCAGTTGGACTTCCTGGAGATTTTTCTCCTCCTTCAAGATTTGTAAAAGCTTGTTTTGTGAAGTTTAATTCCTCTTGCGATATTGAAGAAAGTGCTTCAGTATCTCAGTTTTTTCATATGCTAGATTCTGTTTCAATGGTTAGGGGAAATGTTATTACTAATGAAGGAAAGTGTGATATTACTACTTATGCTTCTTGCATGAATGGAACAAAGGGGTTATATTACTATAAAACTTATAATAACAATCAAATATCTGTAATTGATATGTATAAAGAAAATTTAGATAGTAGAAAGTTAATTGAATTTCCTATAACAAATACACAAAATTTTAACTATGTAAACTAAAATATATTATATGTGCCTTTTAAATTTCCCTTGACTGATACCACATTTTATATGTTATAATGGAAAAGGTATACAATCAAAATACAAAGGAGATAAACATGAAAAAATTAATTGTCATAACAGGGGCTAGTTCAGGTTTTGGAAAAGCTTTAGCTTTAGAGTTTAATAAAGCGGGGTATCCTTTACTACTTCTAGCTAGAAGAGTAGAAAAACTAACTGAGATGAACCTAAGTGATGCTATTTGTGAAAAAGTAGATGTAAATAACAGAGAAGAGTTTGAAAATGCAGTTAGAAAAGCAGAAGCTGTATATGGAAAAACTGATTTAATTATTAATAATGCAGGGGTTATGCTTCTTGGAAATATAGAAACACAAGATCCAAAAGAGTGGAAAACAATGCTTGACACAAATGTAATGGGTGTTATGCATGGAATGCAAATCGTAATGAATGATATGAAAGAGCGTAATCATGGAACAATTATTAATATATCTTCTATAGCAGGAGTTAAGCCTTTTGGTAACCATGGAGCTTATGCAGCTTCAAAATATGGTGTTGTAGGTTTATCAGAAGTTGCAAGGGGAGAGTTATCTTCTTATAATGTAAGAGTTATTAGAATTTGCCCTGGAGCAGTTGCTACAGAGCTACTTAGTCACACAACTAGTGATGAAATTAAAAAAGGTTATAACGAGTGGAAAGAAGACACTGGCGTTGGTAGTATCACAACAGAAGATGTAGCAAAAACAATAAAATTTGCTTATGAACTTCCACAAGGGGTAAACTTAAGAGAAATACAAATTACAGACACAAAGCAAGATAACTAATATTTTTTATGAGATTTACTTAAAAAAAAGCAGTAGAAATTAATTCTACTGCTTTTTTTATTTTTAAGATTATTTAAATATTATTTTTTAAAAAAAATTGTCTCCACTTTTGTTTTCAAGTCCAGGGTGTATATCAAATCTTACAACACCAATAGGAATTTTATCTTCAACTGCTTCTGTGATTTTCGCCACACCTTTACTTCCAAAGCCTGCGCATAGCTCTATTACTGCAATTCCTTCATCACACAATTTTCTTGCAACTTCACATCCTTGTTCATAATCCTTTACCCCTACTGTTATTAATTCTACTGAGGGAGTTTTTGTTACTGAGTAGGCAGTTTTAGGGTCTGCTGTACTTGATAAAAAAATAAATGCTGCTTTTAACATATTGCTACTATTCCTTTCCTTTTATTTTAATCTTTTACTTTAATATAGAAACTTTTAACTGCATATTACCACACTAGTTATATATTTTCAATATTCACAATAAAAAAAATATCAGTTTAATTTAGAAGTATTATAGGCTATATATA
>CAYJAA010000051.1:0-4549 GCA_964368185.1 uncultured Lachnospiraceae bacterium
AATTTATGTGATATTATAAATAATAAAGAACAAATAATGTTTTAAAGATTAAGTAACTTAAGATTGGCAAGAAAAATGTATAAGGAGGATGATTATGCTGTCAGTTACCAAAAGAATAAGTCGCACAAAACAACCAAAAGGTGGTTATATTCCTGTCTCTTCATTTAGAAAAGAGGTTGTTTCTGATAGTGCTGAATTACATGAAGAGGAAAATATACATGGGATTTTGATGGGACTTTCAGTGGGTTATTTAACTAGGTGTATGATGGGAACACACCTTGCCGAAGCATTTAAGATTTCAATTAGAGGAGCTATGATTATTCAAGAAAAAAAAGAATATATACAAGAATTATTGGAGTCTATAAAAGGCTTAGACGATGATTCAATTGTCTCAGCAATTCGTTTGTCAGGGTATGATATCTGTTATAGACGTCCTCTCAGAGCGAGTACTTATTACCGTCCTGTTCGTGAGATAAAACCAGACTCAAACACTATAAAAAATGTGAAATTAATGGTGGAGCGTAGCATCAGTTTTTTTGAAGAGCATGGTCCAATTGTTTTAGCGGGATTTACTTTTGAAGGGGGCTATACAAATATAATAAGTAGTGGAGATGGAGATTTTATTACAAAAGATACTTTATGGGATTTTAAAGTATCTAAAAGTACCCCAAATAAGAATCACACATTACAATTACTAATTTATTATATTATGGGTATGCACTCTATTCATCATGATAAATTTAAGAATATTTTAAATCTTGGAATTTTCAATCCTCGCCTTAATGTTATTTATACATTACCAATTGATAAAATTTCAAAAGAAATCATAGATGAAGTTCAAAAAGTAGTTATCGGTTATGATACATAAAAAAAGCAAGTAGAGATAGGGAAATACTGAGAAAGAAACTTTATTACTTAAAAAAGGAATAGTGAAATCCATTCCTTTTTTTATATATAAGCTACCTTTTATAACTAAATAGTTGTTCTTTTGATATCAAAAGAACCAAAACTACGCTTTTTTTGGCAAAACGCTTGTAAAAAGCCTATTATATTTT
Source organism: uncultured Lachnospiraceae bacterium (assembly GCA_964368185.1). Classification (GTDB taxonomy): domain Bacteria; phylum Bacillota; class Clostridia; order Eubacteriales; family Anaerofustaceae; genus CAYJAA01. Next base: position 1,056 of record CAYJAA010000051.1, read on the forward strand.
CCGTAAATATTAAGAAGCCCAATGGTTCCCTCACGGGAATGGGCTCCTTTGCTTTTTATAAAATAAAAGCACCATATTTACTACTTACATAATATTAGTTAATAAAGAAGTATTATGATACTCAAAGTAAAACTGCCATTACCAGTTTAGGTAATGGCAGTTTTTTTTAACAATATCTTTTTAAATAAATATATTTATTTAACCTAAGTTTAATTTATTAGTCATTATATATTTTACTCCAAGGAATAATAATAAGGAAACAGCAAGATAGTAAAATGTTGTTCCAAGGAATAGAATGTGTAAAAGCATATCAAGGTCAATACTATACAGTGTATTTTCAAGTATTACTGTTATGGGTACTAAAGCGATAGATACAATAAAGCTAAGGGCAGTGTTTAAAAGAACATATGTCCCAAAGCCAACTAGAAGTTTATTCTTTTTACTTGTGTGAGCAACACTTACTGAAAAGTAAAACATTAAGATTGTTGTTACACATTGGAAACTTGCAAGAAGAATAAATTCAAAAAAAGTTACTATTCCACTTAGCTCAAGATATGTAAAAGCAAAAGCTATTTCTTCTAATACATAAACAGCAGCATTAAACCCTTCTGTAATCCCGACAGATATAAACATTGTAAGGAAAATTGCAATAAATATTGTAAGAATATTAATAAAAAACATTCCTGAAGAAACAAGAATTTTTGATATTAAGTGATCTGAAATATCCACTGGTAGGGTGTGCATTAAATAGCCTTCTCTTCCAAATAGATTTGTATTAAATCTTTGAATGATAACATAATAAGTTATTAAAATCGAGGCAACAATTCCAAGCATAAAGGCAATGAAAATAGTTGAAGAGATACTTTGAATAAAAGTATTATCCATGTTTATATTGCTTATACCAAATCCAAAAAATATTGAATTGACTATAGATATTCCAAGCAGTGAAACAACTGTTAAAAGCACAATTTTATATACAGCTTTAAATTCGTATTTAATAAGTTTACCTAACATTTGAATTCCTCCCTAAATAATTGGTCTACTGACATATCATGTTCTGCTCTAATTTCATCTGTTGATTTTTTCATTACGATTTTTCCATCTTTAATGAAAATAACTTCGTCTAAAACTTGTTCAATATCAGCGATTAAATGTGTTGAGATAATAATAGTAGCATCTTCGCTATAGTTACTAATTATTGTATTTAAAATATAGTCTCTACTAGCAGGGTCAACTCCACCAATTGGCTCGTCAAGTAAATATAATTTAGCTTTTCGGCTCATAACTAGTATAAGCTGAACTTTTTCCTTTGTTCCTTTAGACATTGATTTTAATTTGTCGCTAGGTGTGATATTAAGGCTTTTTAGCATCCTATAGGCTTTTTCTCTGTCAAAATCTGCATAAAAGTCACAAAAGAAATTTATTAGCTCATCAACATTCATCCATTCATTTAAATAATTTTGATCTGGAAGGTATGAGACGATTGATTTTGTAGTAATATCTATTGGCTTTCCATCGACTAATAAACTTCCATTTGTTACGGTTAAAAGTCCATTTAAAAGCTTCATAAATGTTGTCTTACCACTACCATTAGGCCCCAGTAGCCCTACAATCTTTCCTTTTTCTATTTCTAGATCTAAATTATCTAAAGCACATTTGCCTGGATATACTTTATATAAGTTGGATGCTTGTACTATGGGTTTATTCATGATCTTTCTCCTTATAATCTTTAATCTTTTCTAAAATTATTTCTTTTTTGATGTTTAGCTTTTCTGCATTTTCGAAAAATTCTTTTATTAAATTACTTGTTTTTTCTTCTCTTAACTGTTGAATAATCTTTGTGTCTTGGGTTACATATCTACCGTTGTTGTTAGAAGTATATAGGATTTGCTTTTTCTCAAGTTCTCCCATTGCTTTTTGTACAGTGTTTGGGTTAACTTTTGCTTCACTTGCAAAATCTCTAACAGAAGGTAGTTTTGCCCCTGATTCATAGATACCTGTTAAAATTTGGTTTTCGATTATATTTACTATTTGTAAATATATAGGCTGAGTAGCATTAAAAATCCAATTCATGGCTTCTCCTTTCTATCCTTTCTGTATTAACCACATAATACAATAATTACTTATTTTTGTCAACAATTTAAAGATAAATTTTTTCTTCTTTGTAAAATATATTATTGAAAGGGAGATTTTCCTAATAAAAAAACTCCTCTATAGAAAATAGAGGAGCTTTTATTATAGAAAGTCTCTTAATTTTTTACTTCTTGTTGGGTGACGCAATTTTCTAAGGGCTTTTGCCTCGATTTGTCTTATTCTCTCTCTTGTAACGCAGAATATATCCCCAACTTCTTCTAAGGTTCTAGGTCTTCCGTCCTCAAGGCCAAATCTTAAAATTAATACTTTTGCTTCACGCTCAGTTAATGTTTTTAAAACTTCAAAAAGTTGTTGTCTAAGTAACATAAAAGAAGCAGCTTCTTCAGGAGCGATTGCATCTTCATCAGGGATAAAGTCCCCAAGGTGGCTATCTTCTTCTTCACCAATTGGAGTTTCTAAACTAACAGGCTCTTGAGATATTTTCATAATCTCTCTAACTTTTTCTTCGCTAAGACCCATTTTTTCAGAAATTTCACTAGGGGAAGGATCTCTGCCTAGTTCTTGAATTAAAGTTCTTTGAATTCTTTTTAATTTATTAATAGTTTCCACCATATGAACAGGGATTCTAATAGTTCTTGCTTGATCTGCTATTGCTCTTGTGATTGCTTGTCTTATCCACCAAGTAGCGTATGTACTAAACTTAAAGCCTTTAGTATAATCAAATTTTTCTACTGCTTTTAAAAGACCTAAGTTTCCCTCTTGAATTAAGTCAAGAAAAGACATTCCTCTGCCTACATATCTTTTAGCTATACTAACAACAAGCCTTAAATTTGCTTCACAAAGTTTTTTTCTAGATTCGTCACTTGCATCTTCAATTAATTTAGCAAGGGCTAATTCTTCATCAGGTTTCAGTAAATCAACTTTCCCGATTTCTTTTAAATACATTCTTACAGGGTCATTTATATGAACAGTTTCAAACTCTTTTAAATATTCTTATATTACAAGCTTTTCAACATCTTCACTTACAACACTTTCATTTTCACTAGCATCATCAACTACAGAGTCATCATCTTTAAGTTCTAGATTTTCTTTTATAAAGTATTCTAGCAAACCGTCAAGTTCTTCTGCAATATCAAGTTCAACAAGTTTTGCATTTAATTCTCTCAAGCTTACATATCCAGACTCTTTTGCTTTGGATTTAATTATGTCTAATTTTTGATTTATATCCTCTTTATCGTTTACATTGTTTGAAGAATACATCATCTATGACTCCCTTTCTGATTTTCTTTGTAAAAGTTCTTTTTTTAGTCTGTGAAATTCCATAAGGAGAATATTAAGAACCTTTTCGTTATCGGTGTTTTCAATAGTTTTTATTTTTTCTTTTATATTAATCATTTTAT
>CAYJAA010000051.1:4559-8904 GCA_964368185.1 uncultured Lachnospiraceae bacterium
ATTCGAAATAAGATTTATATTTAATATATTTATATACTCTACTAGATTATCTATACTAATATTTTCATCTAAAGATACAATTCTTGATAATATTATTGAAATCTCTTCATTATATCCCAAAATGTCATTTATGTCAAGTGTCCCTTTTAAGGGATAATTTGAAAGTATTTGACTAAATATAATTTTATAGTTTTCATCTGTAAAAAGATATTCATTTATATTATATTTATCAATATAATCCATTACATCTCCTTCACATTCTAGTAAAAATTTTAATACAAAGGACTGTATTTTTAAGTTATTATCTTCTTTAACAATAGGCTTTTTTTGTTGTATATGATTAGTATTTATGTGACTTCCTGTATATATTTCTTTTAATATAGATTCTATATTTGTATTGGTCTTAAGAGATAGCTGTTTTGCATAAAAATCTCTTCTTATTTCATCATTAACATTTTTTATTATAAGGCAAGACTTTTTGATATATTCAACCTTATCCCAATTGTTTAATAAATCATATTTATTTTCAAGTAAGTTTATTTTAAATTCAATACTAGGAGTAGCTTTTGAAATCAATTTATTAAAGGCTTTTAGCCCATTTTTCAAAATAAAGCTATCAGGGTCTTCACCTATAGGCAGCCTTACTACTTTAGGAAATATTCCATCATTTTCTAAAATATCACTGGCTTTTATAGTCGCTTTTAAACCTGCTTCATCACTATCATACATAATAATTACATTATTACTTTGATTTTTTATTATCCTAGAATGATTTTGAGTAAAAGCTGTTCCAAGGGTGGCAACTGCATTTAAAATTCCCTTGTCATATAAGGATATAATATCCATATATCCTTCCACTAATATAATTCCATTTTCATCACTAATATGTTTTTTTGCGTTGTTTAAGTTATAAAGAATGGAATTTTTTGTAAATATAGGAGTTTCAGGGGTGTTTAGGTATTTAGGAGCATTTTTTTGATTATCATTGAAAATCCTCCCACCAAAGGCTACAACCCTTCCTGTAATATCTTGAATTGGAAACATAATACGGTCTCTAAAGTAGTCATAATGATTTTTATTTTCATTTACCTTTACAATCCCAGCACTTATTATTAAGTCTTGAGAAAAGTTTTTTTTAGCTAGAAAATTTTCCATTCCATTATATTCATTTATTGCATACCCAATTCCAAAATGCTTTATTGTTTCCTTAGATATTCCTCTATTTTTTAGGTAATTATAAGCAGTTGTATTTTCGAGTAACTGTTTATAATACTGATTTGCAGATGCTTTCATAATTTCATATAAATTCTTCTTATCTTCATAAGAGGTAGTGTTAGTAGCTTTATTATTTTTATAATTACTATTTTTTTCGTATTCTATAGGGATAGAATACATGCTTGCTAAAAGCTCTACAGCCTCGCTAAAAGTAACTTTACTATATTCCATAACAAAGTTAATACTGTCTCCATTTGCTTGACAACCAAAACAGTAATATCTCCCTCTTTCAGGAGTTACTACAAAAGAAGGGGTTTTTTCATCATGAAAAGGGCATCTAGCCTTATATCTGCTCCCATTTTTTGAAAGAGTAATATAGCTAGACACCACACTAGTGATATCACAGGTATCTTTTATTTTATCTAAGAAATCTTTACTAAAGTATCCACTCATATATATTTTATTTCCTTTAATACCAAGACAGAGGTATAAATATTTCTTTATATTTACTTACTGCATATTTATCTGTCATTCCGGCAATGTAGTCACATACGGCTCTATCAATGCCATCATGTTCAATCCTATCAAAAAATTCAAGGGGTAATTTATTTGGATGTTTTTTAAAATAATCGTACATAGTATAAATTATACCCTTAGCTTTACTTTCTTCTTTCTTAGCCTTGCTTCCAAGATAAACATTTTCAAAAAGAAACTTTCTAAGATTCATAGTAGCATCATAAATTTCTTTACTCATAGAGGCTTTTTCTTTATTAGCAGAATTTATAACTAAGTCTTTAATCATTGTGTTAATTCTAAGGGAGTGTTTATCTCCAAGGATATTTATATATTCTTTGGGTAAATCACTATCTTTTAAAATTCCCCCTCTAATAGCATCATCAATATCGTGATTAATATAAGCTATTTTATCAGCAAAATAAACAATTTTCCCCTCTATTGTAGAAGGGTTATACCCTGAGCAGTGACATTTGATTCCATCTATCACTTCATAAGTAAGGTTTAAGCCTTTTCCGTGGTTTTCTAAAACCTCAACCACTCTTTTACTTTGGATATTGTGTTCAAAGCTGAAAGGACATATTTCATTTAAAGCATCTTCTCCAGAGTGCCCAAAGGGAGTGTGTCCAAGGTCGTGACCAAGGGCAATGGCTTCTGTTAAATCTTCATTTACATTTATAGCCCTTGCAATAGTTCTTGCAATTTGACTTACCTCTAAAGTGTGGGTAAGTCTAGTTCTATAATGATCACTTTCAGGGGAAATAAACACTTGTGTTTTATGTTTTAGCCTTCTAAAAGCTTTAGAGTGAATAATTCTATCTCTATCTCTTTCAAAATCTGTTCTTATTTCACAAGGGTTGACATTTATTTTTCTACCCTTAGTATTAATTACTTTTGTAGCATATTTACTAAGGTTTTCTTTTTCAAAATCTTCTTTTTTTCTTCTAATATCCATATAAAACCTGCTTAGATTATAAATTATAATTATTATATCATATATCACATATCAATTAATATATTTATATTTGAATTTTGTTTATAATTATAAATTTATCAAGATTTATGAGATTATTAGTTGTTTTAGACAAAAACTTCTAAAGAAGAGCATAGTTAAGATATTTTTTTCCTTAGGGTATTATACAAATATTTATCTTTTTCATTTTTAACAGAGGATAAAAAGAAAAATGACAGTAAGAAAAGGAGTATATTTGTGCTTCCTAATATAAGGACATAAGTCCCTAGTAAGAAGAGTATAGTTATTGTTATTAAACTTATATTAATAGTATATGTAAGTGCTTTATCGTAGGTATTTTTTATCATGAATAAACACATTATAGCTCGTGCCATATCTAAAGGCAAAGAAGGAATTAAGTTTATAACAGCAATTAAGATATTATAAAAAATAAAGAAGTCATTACTTGGGATATATATATAATATCTTATAATTATAATGATAAAAGCAAATAATAGGTTTGAAATAGGTCCAGATAAATAAATAAACATCTCCTTAAAAGGGGATATATTAGGTCTTTCATAAGAAAGTCTTGCTCCAAAGCCATTAATGGAAAACCCAATTATTTTTACTCCTAACATTTTTGAAGTGAGAATATGGGAAAGTTCATGGACAAGTAAAGAAAAGGCAAAGATCATGAATTTTTCTATCCCATTTTGATAATATATTGAATAAAGCAAGATAATGATAATTAAGATCGTAGAGGCTTTAAATATAATTTTTTTCATCTATATTATTCTATATTCATATATTCTAAGGGATTTACTGGGGTATTATCAATCCAAACCTCAAACCCCAATATATTTTCATCTTCTAAAGTGTCCATAACACCAATTATATTTTCTTTATTTACCTCATCTCCTACTTTTACAAAAGAAGTTTTTATTCCATCATAAGCAATAGTAACATTATCTCCACTTTGTAAAATAACTCTACTTCCCCCATAAGAGCTAGCTATAATATTAGTTATTTCTCCATCAATGCAGGCTAAAACCTCTTCATCTTTTTGGGTTTGTATTTCTATATTTCTTGCTTTTATACTAGTGTTAAAATCTGTAATTACTTGTCCATTTACAGGTTGACTAAGTAATATTTCATCATTATTTGTCTTTACTACTTGGCCACCTGTAACAATTGCTGCTCCTTGGTCTATAAAAGATACAACCCTATCTTTCGCCTTTGATAAATCTAGCCACTCAGAGGAAAAAACAGTGTGTAATTTTTCGTTTATAACCTCAGATATAGGAGTATTTACCATGGAAAGAATGCTAAGAGACAGTAGAAGAACGACGACTAATATCATAGCATTAACAAATCTAGTTCCTTTATTTTTTTTACTTATATTAGAATTTCCCCTCCTATATATTTCTCTTTGGTAGTTGTATCTTTGATAATTTTTATTTTTTCTATTTATCATTTTTTTCACCCTCTCTTTTTGCTATGGTAATTAATATTAAATTTACTTTTAAAATATGAGAATATGTTTATAAAATTATGATAAATTTATAAAACTCATACATAGCTATTCTTTAAAAGTATTAAAATTCTTTAATTATTTATTAATTGTATTTAAACTTATTAGAATATATGTTAAAATGTTGATAT
>CAYJAA010000052.1:0-4826 GCA_964368185.1 uncultured Lachnospiraceae bacterium
AGGAGCCTACATTTTCGACATAGAAAAACTTTCTATTCATTTAGATGAACTTTCAAATAATAATGCGCAAAATGAATATTACTTAACGGATATGATTGAAATATTTATAAGAAATGGGTATAATGTTGATGCCTATCCTACAAAAAATAGTAATGTTATAGAAGCTGTAAATAATAGGTATGAATTATCAAAATGTGAAGCTATAATGAGAGAAGAAATCAATATCCTCCACATGTTAAATGGTGTTACAATCATAGATAAAAATACTACATATATAGATAGAGGGGTTAGTATTGGTATAGATACTAAAATTTATCCGAATACAATCATTACTGGTAGTAGTAAAATTGGTAAAAATAATACTATCTATTCTTCAAGAATATCTAGCAGTATAATTGAAGATGATAATACAATAGACACTTCTACAATTATCGACAGTGAAGTTAGCAGTAACGTGAAAATTGGACCTTATGCACACTTAAGACCAAAGAGTATAATAAAAGACAGTGTAAAACTTGGAAATTATGTAGAGGTTAAAAATTCTACTATAGAACAAGGCTCAAAGGTAAGTCATCTTACTTATGTAGGAGATGGGCATATTGGAAAAGAAACTAATATTGGTTGTGGTGTGGTTTTTGTAAACTATGATGGTGATAAAAAAGCTTTAACAGAAATTGGAGATAATTCTTTTGTAGGATGTAATGTAAACTTAGTTGCTCCTGTGAAAGTTGGCAGCAATGTTTATATTGCAGCAGGCTCTACTATTACTCAGGACATAGAAGATAATGCTATGGCAATTGCCAGAGCAAGGCAAACAAATAAAAATAATTGGACAAAGAAATAATTTTAAGTATTTTATAAACAAGAAAGTGGGAATATAAAAATGGTACAATCTTATTCAGACATTGTGTTAATTTCAGGAAACTCAAATAAAGCTTTAGCAGAGGAGATTGCACAAAATTTAGGAATAGAACTATGTGATACCACTGTAACAAAGTTTTCTGATGGGGAAATTTCTGTTACAATTAATGACTCTATTAGAGGTAGAGATGTATATGTTATACAGTCTACCAGTCATCCAGTAAATGATAATTTAATGGAGCTTCTTATAATAATAGACGCTCTAAAAAGAGCTTCTGCAGGAAGAATAAATGCTGTAATGCCTTATTATGGGTATGGAAGACAAGATAGAAAAGAAAGAGGAAGAACGCCAATTACTGCAAAGCTTGTAGCTGATATGCTTATGGCTGCTGGAGCTCATATGGTTTTATCCTTAGACTTACACGCTGATCAAATACAAGGATTTTTCAATATTCCTTTTGATAGACTTCTAGGTATGCCTATCATAGCTAATTACATTTTACAAGAAAATGTATCTATAATGGATAACTTAGTAATTGTATCTCCTGATGTTGGAAGTGTAAAAAGATCTAGATATTTAGCTGAATACTTAAATGTTCCTCTTGCTATAATAGATAAAAGAAGACCTAAAGATAATGTAGCAGAAGTTATGAATGTAATTGGTGAGGTAAGAGGCAAAAAAGTAATCATGATTGATGATATGATTGATACAGGAGGAACAATCGTTGGTGCTGCAAATGCCCTTGAAAAATTAGGGGCAAGTAGAATTGTCTGTGCAGCCACCCACCCTGTTTTATCTGGGCCTGCAATTGAAAGAATTGAAAACTCCCCTATTGCAAGAATGATTGTTACAAACACAATACCCCTAACTAGTGATAAGAAAATTGAAAAAATGCATGTACTATCTGTAGCCCCATTACTAGCTTCAGCTATTCAAAAAATACATGATGGTAAATCTATTAGCTCAATTTTTAATAAAAAATAACCAAAACGAAAGGAAAATAACATGGATTTAAAGAAAATTGCAAATGATGTTAGAAAAAACATCATAACTCAAGTTGCTGCAGCAAGCAGTGGTCACCCAGGCGGTTCTTTATCTGGAGCTGACATTCTTACCTATTTATATTTTGAGGGAATGAATGTTGACGCTAATGATATTAACAACCCAAACAGAGATAGATTTGTTCTAAGTAAAGGACATGCTTCTCCACTTCTTTATGGAGTACTTTGTGAAAAAGGTCTTATTCCTAAAGAAGATTTAACAACATTTAGACAAATAAACTCTAAACTACAAGGACATCCAGATATGAACAAAGTAAAAGGAGTTGATATGTCTGCAGGTTCTTTAGGGCTTGGTATTTCTTGTGCTGCTGGAATGGCTCTTGCAGGAAAAATTGATAATAAAGATTATTTTGTATACACTCTAGTTGGAGATGGAGAAATCCAAGAAGGAACTATTTGGGAAGCGGCTATGTCTGCTGGTCATTATAACCTTGACAACTTTATTGTATATGTTGATAATAATAACTTACAAATTGATGGAGCTGTTACTGAAGTAATGAGCCCATACCCAATTGATGAAAAATTCGCTGCTTTTGGTTTTGATGTACAAGTAATTGATGGTCATGATTTTGACGCTATTAGAACTGCTACAAAAAAAGCAAAAGAAACAAAAGGAAAGCCTAGTGCAATTATTTGCAAAACAGTTAAAGGAAAAGGCGTTTCTTATATGGAAAACAATGTAAACTGGCATGGCTCTGCTCCAAATGCTGAGCAAGCTGCGCAAGCTATAGAGGAATTAGGAGGTAACGCGTAATGGGTAAAATAGCAACAAGAGAATCTTATGGTAACGCAGTTAGCGAACTGGGTAAGAAAAATAATAATGTTGTAGTTTTAGATGCTGACCTTTCAAAAGCTACAAAATCTGATATATTCCTAAAAGCTTTCCCTGATAGACATTTTAATGCAGGTATTGCTGAAAATAATATGGTAGGTCTTGCTGCTGGACTTGCTGCTTGTGGAAAAACTCCATTTGTATCAACATTCGCAGTATTTGGAACAGGTAGATGTTTCGATATGATTAGAAACAGTGTTTGTTATCCAAAATTAAATGTAAAATTTGCTATGACTCATGCAGGCTTAACTGTTGGAGAAGACGGAGCAACTCATCAAGCTATTGAAGATATTGCACTTATGTGTTCTCTTCCAAATATGAAAGTTATCGTTCCTGCTGACGATACAGAAGCTAGACAAGCTGTTGAAGCTGCTGCTAGTGTAGATGGTCCTGTTTATATGAGATTCGCAAGAGCTGCTACTGAAGTAGTTTTTGATGAAAGCTATAAATTTGAAATTGGTAAAGCTTCTACTCTTACAAATGGTAGTGATGTTACTATTATTGCTTGTGGAGCTATGGTTGAAAAATCTTTAGAAGCTGAAAAAATCTTAAAAGAAGAAGGAATTAACGCTAAAGTTATCAATATGGCTACAATTAAACCAATTGATGAAGAAGCTATCAAAGCCGCTGTAAAAGAAACAGGAGCTATTGTAACTGCTGAAGAGCATTCTATTATTGGGGGGCTTGGAAGTAGTGTTGCTAGTGTTGTTGTTAAAAACTGCCCTGCACCTATTGAAATGGTAGGAGTTAAAGATACTTTTGGAGAAAGTGGAAAACCAGAAGATCTTTTAACTAAATATGGCCTTCAAGCTAGCGACATTGTTGCTGCTGCTAAAAAAGTTATTGGCAGAAAATAAGAAAAATGAAGAAAAAAGATATATTTAATATAAGCATAGGTATAGGAATTGTACTGCTAATTATATATATTATTTCATCTGTAGGGTTAGAAAACTTTTCTAACCCTACAAAACTTAAAGAGTATATTCTAAGTTTTGGATATATGGCTTTTTTTGTTTGCTTTATATTACAAGTATTACAAGTTATCATAGCCCCAATACCTGGAAATGTTACTGGAATTGTCTGTGGGAGCTTATTTGGTATTTTATTTGGCTCCTTGATAAGTCTAAGTGCAATTGTATTAGGTTCTTTTATTGCCTTTTATTTAGGAAGAAAGTATTCTAAAGCAGTAGCACTTAAGTTTATGAAAGAAGAAACTTATGAAAAATATAGCAAAGTTATTTCTAGTAAAAATGGTAAAATGACATTATTTTTTATGTATCTACTCCCTATCTTCCCTGATGATATCTTATGTATTCTAGCAGGAAGTAGTAATATTACAATGAAACAATTCTTATTAATGGTATTAATTGGCAGAACCCCAGGAACTATTGCCTCAGCAGCAATTGGAGCTGGAGTTGTGGATGAAAATTATTCCCTTGCTATAATAATAGTCATTATTTACGCTGTTATTATTGGAGTTACTTATATATTTAAAGATAAAATAATTGATGTTCAAGACTCAAATATAAAACAATAATCATATTAGATGTAGGAGAAGAAAATGAAACCATATTATATTTTTGTTACAGGAGGCGTTGTATCCTCCCTTGGAAAAGGTATTACAGCTGCAAGTCTTGGTAGACTTTTAAAATCAAGAGGATTAAATGTATTTATACAAAAACTAGACCCATACTTAAACTTTGATCCAGGGACAATGAGCCCTTTTCAACACGGAGAGGTTTTTGTAACTGATGATGGAGCTGAAACAGATTTAGACTTAGGTCACTATGAAAGATTTATTGATATAAACTGTTCAAAAAGAAGTAATGTTACTACAGGTAAAATTTATTTTTCTGTTATATCTAAAGAAAGAAAAGGGGACTACCTTGGAGGGACTGTCCAAGTTATACCTCACATTACAAATGAGATTAAAGACTTTATTAAAAAAGCTGGTGATGAATCAAATGCGGATGTAGTTATTAGTGAAATTGGTGGAACTGTTGGAGATATAGAAAGTCAGCCATTCTTAGAAGCAATTAGACAGCTTAACGCAGACTTGCCAGGTAGAGTA
>CAYJAA010000052.1:4836-8812 GCA_964368185.1 uncultured Lachnospiraceae bacterium
AAAAGCTGGAGAACTTAAAACAAAGCCAACTCAACACAGTGTAAAAGAGTTAAGAAGTCTTGGTATACAACCTGATATTATAGTTCTTAGAAGTGAACTTCCTGTTAGTGATGATATAAAAGAAAAAATAGGGCTATTTTGTAATGTAGAAAAAGAGGCTGTAATTGCAAATTATGATGCTTCTACTTTATACGAAGTTCCCCTACTTCTTGAAAAAGAAGGCCTTGCTGATTTAGTAGTTAAAAAACTAGATTTAAAAACACAAGACCTTGACTTAACAGAGTGGGAAACTACTTTTATGAAAACCCAAAATTTAAAAAGAAAAATCAAAATTGCTTTAGTAGGAAAATATGTATCTTTAAAAGATGCTTACCTTTCTGTTGCAGAAGCTCTTTATCATGGTGGTCTTGAAAATGAGGCAGAAGTTAATATAGACTATATTAACTGTGAGCTACTTAACAGTGATAATTGTGCTGATTTATTAAAAGAAGCTGACGGTATCATCATCCCTGGAGGATTTGGGGATAGAGGTATTGATGGAAAGCTAGTTGCTACAAAATATGCAAGAGAAAATAAAATTCCTTTCCTTGGCCTTTGTCTTGGAATGCAAATTGCTGTAATTGAATTTGCTAGAAATGTGCTAGGTCTTACAGACGCTTCAAGTGCTGAATTTGAAGATAAAAGCAAAAATCATGTTATCCACTTAATGGAAGAGCAAAAAGATATTGAAGGTATGGGGGGAACAATGAGGCTAGGCTTGTATCCGTGTAAGCTTAAAAAAGACTCAAAAGCTTATGAGGCTTATGGGGAGGACTATATAGAAGAAAGACACCGTCATAGATATGAGGTTAATAATAAATATAAAGAAGAACTTGAAAAAGCTGGTATGATTATTTCTGGAATTTCTCCTAATAGAGTTTTAGTTGAGATGGTAGAAGTTAAAGATCATCCTTGGTTTGTAGCTACACAAGCTCACCCTGAGTTTAAAAGTAGACCTAATAGAGCCCATCCCCTATTTAGAGAATTTATTAAACATTCTATGAAATAATAAAAAAGAGATAACAACTTGTTATCTCTTTTTTTATTACAAAATGTTTATAGCTTTAAATATTTCCCGGTAAATAAATTATGCTTAAAAAAAAACTTAAATAAATATATAATCTTTTTAGCCTTAATTTTATTTTTTATAAAAATATAGCAATAATCCCTGTTATTAAACCACTAAAGCAAATAGCAATAGAGCTTACCCCTCCATAAATCTCCCCCATTTCAACAGCTTTTGAAGTTCCTACTGCATGAGAGCTTGTTCCTATCCCAACCCCTACACTTACTTCGTCTTTCATCTTTAAAACTTTCATCATCATAGGAATAAATATTGCTCCAATAATCCCTGTATAAATAACACATATAACAGTAATCGAAGGAATTCCTCCAAGATTTTTTGAAATCTCCATAGCAATTGGACTTGTCACTGATTTTGGAAGTAGAGAAGCCGTAATTTTTTCACTAATATTAAAAATATCACATAAGAAATATATTGAAAGTATACTTACGATACTCCCAAAAGTAGTCCCAACAAGAATAGGTATTAAATTCTTTTTAATTAAAGATAACCTTCTATAAATTGTAACCCCTAAGATACAAGTTACAACAGGTAAAAATAAAGTGATAAATTCGCTACCCTCTTCAAAAGTAGCATAGTCTACACCAAAAATAAGTAACAGAGCAGTAACTAGTATAATCCCTATTAATAAAGGATTTATCAAAGGATGATTGTATTTGTTTTTTAAAATCGTTCCTATATAATAACACACTATGCAAATAGAAATTGTAAATAGTGGATTTGAAAATAACTCATTCATTATCACTACCTCCACTTAAAATCTTTCTTGTAATAGCACTAGAATAGTATGCAGCCAAATAAGTTAGAATTGTTGTAATAAAACATATAATTAATATTTCAAGTAAGATTGGCTTTATAATCTGAAAATATTCTAAAATTGCAACAGCTGAGGGTAGGAAGAAAAATGCCATATTATTTAGTAGAAAGTCTGAGATATCCTTTATACTATCTTCTTTAATAACTCTAAAGATTAGTAATATACTAAGTAAAATAAGGGATATTAAACTTCCTGAAAAACTAAAAGGTAGAATGTTTGATATTAAGTTTCCAATTATAGAAATTAAAAATATAATACTTAACTTAATCATTATTTTCATTTCTCAATAACCTCATATTTTTTTATATTTTCCTCATATATATCATTTCCATAACTATCTATACCAACAATTAACGGAAAATTTTCTACATAAAGCTCTCTTAGGGCTTCTGAGAGTAAATCTTCATACCCAATTAATGTTGATTTTTTTACACACTTTGAAATTAAAGCCCCCGTTCCCCCAATAGCTATTAAATATAACCCTTTATTTTTTTTAATAGTTTTTCTCACACTTTCATCCCTTTTCCCTTTTCCAATAACTATTTTAAGTCCATTATCAAAAAGAAGAGGAGTGTATTTATCCATTCTAGAAGCAGTTGTAGGCCCACAAGAACCTATAACTTCCCCTTCTTTACTTGGACATGGCCCAACATAGTAAATGGCTTTATCTTTTATATCAAGGGGTAGTTTTTCACTATTTAATATACCCTCATACATTCTCTTATGCCCTGCATCTCTTGAAGTATAAATATATCCTGTAAGTAAAATTCTATCACCTATTTTCAAAGAGGTTATTTCTTCATTTTTTAAAGGTAGGGTAAGTTTTTTCATTTATATCCTCCTAAATAATTCTTTTTATATGTCTTGATACATGACAGCCTATATTTACACTAACAGGAAGCCCTGCTATATGAGTTGGATAAGCCAAAATATTAACCCCTAGGGCGCTTTGACTCCCCCCAAGACCACCAGGACCAATCCCTAAATTATTAACACGCCTTAATATCTCTTTTTCCATATTTTGATACTCTTCATTTTCATTTACTTTATTCACATCTAAAAGGAGAGCTTCTTTAGCTAAAATAGCTGATTTTTCCATAGTCCCCCCTATCCCAACTCCAATAACAACAGGTGGACAAGGCTTTGTTCCTGCTTTTTTTACACTCTCTACTACAAAATCAATAACCCCTTGTTTTTCATCTGAGGGATTTAACATTTTTACACTAGAACAGTTTTCACTTCCAAAACCCTTTGCCATTACTTTTATAATAACTTTATCTCCCCTAACATATTTATAGTGAATTATGCTAGGAGTATTGTCTTTAGTGTTTACTCTATTTATAGGATCAAAAACAACGCTTTTTCTAAAATAACCCTCCTCATAAGCTTCCCTTACCCCTTCGTTTATTGCATCCTCAATAAAATCTCCACTAAAAAATACATCTTGTCCTATTTCTAAAAAAACAACTGCCATTCCTGTGTCTTGACATATAGGAATATTATCTTCCTTTGCAACCTTAATATTTTCAAGCATAATTGAAAGAATATCTTTTCCAAGAATAGATTTTTCTTTATCTTTTGCTAAATTAAGACCTTCCTTTATATCATGGGGCATTAAGATATTTACTTTTAAAAACATATCTTTTACTTCTTCTTTTATTACCTTAGTATCTATAACTCTCATACTACTCTCCTAAGATTTATATTTAAATATAATACCATATTTAAGCTAATAAATAAATATTACATAGTGTTAATATTAAACTGAGAAATTATAAACTTTTGTTAATAAAGTTTATATATTTTTTAGTTTTTTATAAAAAAAAACTTCGATACACATTGTATCAAAGTTAATGTCTTTTATGGCGGAGAAGGAGAGATTTGAACTCTCGCGCCGCGCAAACGGCCTATACCCTTAGCAGGGGCACCTCTTCAGCCACTTGAGTACTTCTCCATAAAAAATAAAAATTGCTTAATGGCCGAGAGGGTGGGATTCGAACCCACGTGGGCTTGCACCCTAACGGTTTTCAAGACCG
>CAYJAA010000053.1:0-8741 GCA_964368185.1 uncultured Lachnospiraceae bacterium
CCATATGTCTTTTTCTACCAGCTTTACCGATTGTAATATTTTCATGCTCAAGATTTCCTACTTGACCAATTGTAGCCCTACACTCTTTTCTTACAAGTCTCATTTCTCCTGAAGGAAGTCTTAGTGTGGCATAATTACCTTCTTTAGCCATTAGCTGTGCGTATGCTCCAGCACTTCTTGCCATTTGAGCACCTTTTCCTGCTTTAAGTTCGATGTTGTGAATAATTGTACCTACTGGAATGTCTTCGATATTTAAAGCGTTTCCTGCTTTAATATCAGCTTCTTTTCCTGATTCAACTACATCTCCTACTTTAAGACCTTTTGGTGCGATAATATATCTTTTTTCACCATCTACATAGAATAGTAAAGCAATGTTTGCACTTCTGTTTGGATCGTATTCAATTGCATTTACTGTTGCTTTGATACCATCTTTATTTCTTTTAAAGTCTATAATTCTATATTTTTGTTTTGCTCCACCACCGTGATGTCTTACTGTAATTCTACCTGTGTTATTTCTTCCAGCTTTTTTTGTTTTATAAACTGTTAAAGATTTCTCAGGTTTTGTTTTTGTTATTTCTTCAAAAGTTGAAACCGTCATACCCCTTAAGCCGGGTGAGGTTGGTTTATACTTTTTAATACCCATAATTTTCTACCTCCTGATTGATTTCTCGGGTACAGATACTAAATATTTTCAAAGAATTTAATCTCTTTACTATCTGCTTTTAATGTAATAATTGCTTTTTTCCAGTCAGGTCTTTTCCCAACATTTTTTCCCATTCTCTTAACCTTGCCCCTAACGTTCATAGTAGATACTCTATCTACTTTTACTCCAAATACCTCTTCGCAAGCATCTTTGATTTGATATTTATTTGCTGTTTTATAAACTTTGAATGTATACCTTTTTTCAGTTGCATCCACTAAGCTTTTTTCTGTTATTATTGGTTTAATTATAATATCATGAGGATTCATATTAAGAGTACACCTCCTGTATTTTTGTTAATGACGCAGTTGTAAGAAGTAAATTATCATATTTTAACATATCATATACATTTAATGTATTTACTAATGTACAATGTGCGTTTGGTAAGTTAGAAATTGATTTAACAATATTTCTATCATTTTCATCAATAACAACTAAAGTTTTGTTTAATTTTAGACTACTTAAAACTTTAACCATTTCTTTTGTTTTTGGTTCATTGAATTTTAATTCGTCTAAGATAAATAATTCTTTATCATTTGCTTTTGCTGAGAATACACTTTTCATAGCAAGTCTTCTCATTTTTTTATTTACACTTTGAGAATAATCTCTAGGTTTTGGAGCAAAAGCAACTCCCCCACCTGTCCAAACAGGATTTCTACTAGAACCAACTCTAGCTCTACCTGTACCTTTTTGTCTCCATGGCTTTTTACCACCACCACGTACTTCACTTCTTGTCTTAGCACTTTGAGTACCTTGTCTTTGGTTAGCAAGGTAAGCTACTACTACTTGATGAACTACTGGCTCGTTTGGTGTTATATTAAAGATATCATCCTTTAAACTTACACTAGAAACTACTTCGCCTAATACATTTAAAACGTCAGCTTTCATTCTTATTTCCTCCTTTACCTTACTTAGATACTTTAGTACTTGTTGTGATACTAACGATTGAACCGTTAGAACCTGGTACAGCACCTTTAACAAGAATCATATTCTTATCACTATCAGCCTTTACAACTGTTAAGTTTTGAATTGTTACATTTACATTACCCATTTGTCCTGGCATCTTTTTACCTTTGAATACTCTACTTGGTGAAGATGCAGCTCCCATTGAACCAACAACTCTATGAGATTTAGAACCATGAGTCATAGGACCTCTTGAATAATTATGTCTTTTAATTGTACCTTGGTACCCTTTACCTTTGCTCACTCCGTGAATGTCAATTCTGTCTCCAGCACTGAATACATCGGCTTTGATTTCACTTCCTACTTCATAAGAAGAAGCATCATCAAGCTTGAATTCTTTTACTTTTCTCACAGGAGCAACTCCTGCTTTTTCAAAGTGACCTTTTAAAGGTTTGTTTACTTTGTTTGGGTTAATAAAGCCAAAACCAAGTTGTACTGCTTCATAACCATCTTTTTCAATTGTTTTTACTTGTAACACGTGACAAGGGCCTGCCTCAAGCACTGTTACAGGAATGATTTCGCCAGTTTCACTAAAAACCTGAGTCATTCCGATTTTTTTAGCCATAATAGCTTGTTTCATTACTTTCTACCTCCATTAGCGGACTGCTTTGCAGTCATAACTTTATAATTTGATTTCAATATCTACACCTGCTGGTAAGTCTAATCTCATTAGTGCCTCAACAGTTTTAGGTGTTGGGTTAAGGATATCTATCATTCTTTTATGAGTTCTCATCTCAAATTGTTCTCTAGAATCCTTGTACTTGTGAACCGCTCTAATAATTGTCACTACCTCTTTTTGGGTTGGTAGAGGGATTGGACCTGACACTTCAGCACCTGTTCTTTTTGCTGTTTCAACAATTTTAACTGCTGACTTGTCAATCACTGCGTGATCATAAGCCTTTAATCTAATTCTGATTTTTTGATTTGCCATACTGTAAACCTCCTATTTTAGTGTGATTTGCTAGTACGCACCTTGATACACTTTGCCGTGTGTTCCATATTAAAGATACACAACTAAAAAACGCATCAAGTATGCCGCCTCCATTCGATGATGGAAACATACTCCGCGAAAATTACCCGCTTGATTTGCTATCAGAACCAAGCAAAACTACGGCAACCTCTCGCATCTTTGCACATTTCTAGCCATAGCTTAATTATTTTACACCAAATAATTCCTTTTTGCAAGGTATTTTTGAAGTTTTTTTTATTTTTTTTATGATGATAAAAAACCTTATAAATAATCAAATACCGATAAATAAACTTCATAATATAAAAGACATAAAAAGGATAAAAATAGCTCCTCTTATCTACACATAATCTTTTCTTATATAAAAAATAGTAGTTCTTTTGATATCAAGAGAAAAGGAACTACTGTTTTTAAAAAATGCAGGGTAGAAAGATATTATTATCTCCCTAAGTATTAAGCCCCCCAAATTCCCTAAAGGGAATGGCTGCCTTTGTTTTTAATAAAATAAAAGCACCATATTTACTAATTATATACTATTAGCTAATAAAGAAAGATTATGAAAGCAAAGAAAACTGCTATTATAAATTCAACTAATGATAGTTTACTTTTTATTAATAGCCCTATATATTTTCATTTTAAAGAAAAAATATCTTTATCTATTCATATTTGCTATAATATATAAGAAGAAAAGGAAGGTGGAATTTATGAATTATTTATTTTTAGAATATCCAAAATGCTCAACTTGTAAAAGGGCAAAAAATTTTCTTTTAGAAAACAATATAAACTTTACAAGTAGACATATTGTAGAAGATAATCCCAAAGAGGAAGAAATTGCTTCTTTTCTTACTCTAAGCAAAGATGATATTAAGAAGTTTTTTAACACCAGTGGAATTTTATATAGGCAGTTAAATTTAAAAGAAAAATTAAAGGAGATGTCAACCCTTGAAAAAATAGAAATTTTATCTACAAATGGAATGCTCATAAAAAGACCTCTTCTTGTAGGAGCTGATTTTATCTTAATAGGATTTAAAGAAAAGGAATGGACAGAAAAACTAAAGTAATCCCCTATAATAAAAAAACCCTGTAAAAATACAGGGTTTTGTTTTATTATTTATTTGCAAGACTTAAACAATATAAAACTAGTTTACTTCTACAACAGTTTTATCGTTATAAGATCCACAAGACTTACATACTCTATGAGGTGCCTTAATATCACCACATTTTGGGCATACGTTCATCCCTGGTAAATCTAATTTGTAACGACTAGCTCTTTTCATACCTTGTTTTGATCTTGAAATTCTTCTTTTTGGTACTGCCATTTAATTCACCTCCTAAAAATCCCTTTCCCAGCTTAAATTTATCTTATATAAATACTTTATCTTAAAACTAACTTAATACCCAAACCACACAACACGCCTAAATATTATATAAGTATAATATTTTTTTGTCAAGAGAAAAGTCAAAAGATATTGGAATATATTTTTTAAATTTAGCTTTATTTAATCATTATAAAACTATTTTACTAGCTCTAGCGTATCAATAGCGATCATTAACTCTTCGTTTGTAGGAACAATCATAGCAACTGTAGAAGACCCTTCTTTAGATATAATCATATCTTTTCCTCTATTGTTGTTAGCTTTTTCATCTAGCTCAATTCCTAAATAAGTAAGTCTATCTAAAATCATTTTTCTTACTGTAACAGAGTTTTCTCCAACTCCTGCTGTAAATACAACTGCGTCAACTCCATTCATTGCTGCTACGTAAGCACCAACAGTAGAAACAACTCTATAACAGAATACATCAAGAGCAAGTTTTGCTCTTTCGTTTCCTTTTTCAGCTTCATCTTCTAAATCTCTAAAATCAGAGCTTACTCCTGAAATTCCAAGAACTCCTGATTTTTTATTTAAGATGTTATCTACATCAGCAACTGTTTTTCCTTCTGTATCACAAATGAATTTTACAACAGCTGGATCAACACTACCACTTCTTGTTCCCATAGCAAGTCCGTCTAGTGGAGTAAAGCCCATTGAGTTTTCGATACACTTTCCATTTTTGATAGCTGATACACTTGAACCATTACCTAAATGACAAGTTACAATTTTTAAATCTTTTAAGTCTTTTCCAAGTAATTCACTTGCTTTTTGAGAAACATATTTATGACTAGTTCCATGGAATCCATATTTTCTAACTCCATATTTTTCATAGTATTCATATGGTAGTGGATACATAAATGCTTCTTTTGGCATTGTTTGGTGGAAAGCTGTATCAAACACAGCTACCATAGGAATATTTGGAAGGATTTCTTCACAAGCTTCAATTCCTGTAATGTTTGCTGGATTATGTAAAGGCGCTAGTGGAATACATTCTTTTAATGCAGCCATAACTCCTGCGTCAATTTTTACGCTTTTTGAATACTTCTCTCCTGCATGAACAACTCTATGTCCTACTGCAGAAATTTCACCCATATCAGAAATTACTCCACACTCTTTATCTACTAAAGCAGAAAGTAAAATGCTCATAGCATCTTTATGGTCTTTCATTGGTTGTTCAAATACTTTTTTATCTTTTCCTGCTGGAGAATGTGTTAAAACACTTCCATCGATTCCAATTCTCTCAGCTAGTCCTTTAGCTAAAACTTCTTTAGTATCCATATCAATTAATTGGTATTTTAAAGAAGAGCTACCACAGTTTATTACTAAAATTTTCACTTTTTTATTTCCTCCTAAGATATATGTCTTAAAATTTATTATTTTTATAACTATACTATTTTAAATGATTTTTATAACATTGTCAAAGCTTATT
The DNA here is from genome assembly GCA_964368185.1 of uncultured Lachnospiraceae bacterium. GTDB lineage: Bacteria > Bacillota > Clostridia > Eubacteriales > Anaerofustaceae > CAYJAA01. The sequence goes on from CAYJAA010000053.1 coordinate 5,433, forward strand.
ATGATTTTATATATAAAAAATAACATATTCTTATATGCTAAGGTGTATTTTCTGGAAAATTCCTACTATAGTGGGATATTAATAGAAAAACAAATTACCATTACCTATTGATAATGACAGTTTTCTTTTAACCACCCTAATGCTAATACTTCTTTAGTAATTATAAGTAATATAAGGGATATAAGTAGTAAATATGGTGCTTTTTATTTATAAAAAGCAAAGGGTTCCGTTTCCTTTAGGGAACTTTGGGACCCTTAATATTTACGGAAATGATAACAGGCTTTTACCCCGCGTTTTGCCAAAAAAGCGGTATTTTTCGTTCTTTTGATATCAAAAGAACAATCATTTTTCATAAAAGAAAAAATTATATATAAATAAAAGGATGGCTTACACCATTCCTTTGTCTTTTTAAATTATACAGCGGTATATTTTTATCCTTTTTAAAAAATATAAGAAAACTTATTTCATGTCTTACTTGAAAGGATTTTAAAAACTGATTTTTTTCCTTATATAATATAGTAGAAAAACTTTATAAAATAAAAAAAATATTTTTTTTACTTAAATTACTTGACTTTTTCCAATTTTCAGAATATTATAAATAAAACAATTTTTAATACACATATGCGATGAGTAGGAGTATTAGCTTATAACCTTTTTTATAGAGAGTTACTGTTTGGTGGAAAGTAACAAAAAGAGTAAGTGAACTAGCCTATTAGCACAAATGGTGAAATAGTAGTAGTCATTTGCGTCTACCTTACGTTATAAAGGTTCATAAAATTATAATTTATGATTTATAAAGAGGGCTTTAAGCCAAATAGGGTGGTACCGCGGATATACTTTCGTCTCTATATTATAGAGGCGGAAGTTTTTTTGTGAAAAGCCAAAAATATAATTACACATTTATTAGGAGGAAAATTATGGAGCAATTAATGAATATCACTATTGGTGAAATGTTAAAAAAAGTTGCTGAAAAATACCCAAGTAGGGAAGCTTTAGTAGCTCCTGAAAGAAGGTTTAGAAAGACATGGCAAGAGCTAGATGAAATATGTAGCTCGGTAGCAAAGGGTATGCTATCAATGGGAATTAAAAAAGGAGACCATGTTGCTATATGGGCAACAAACTATCCTGAATGGGTTATTACACAATTTGCAACTGCAAAAATAGGCGCTGTTTTAGTAACAGTAAATACAAATTATAAAGCCTTTGAACTTGAATACTTACTAAAACAATCAGATTCAACAACCCTTATTTTATCTAAAGGGGTTACAGACGATTCTTATCTTAATATTATAAGACAGTTATGCCCTACCCTTGATTATTCTGCTCCGGGACAGCTTGTAAGCGATACTTTTCCTTTCCTTAAAAATATAATATATCTAGGGGAAGAAACACAATATGGGATGTATAACTTTTCTCAGTTATACGACCTTGCAAAAAATGTGTCTGATGATGCACTAGAACATATAGAGTCAACTCTTGATATACATGATGCCATTAATATGCAGTACACTTCAGGAACAACAGGATTCCCAAAAGGAGTAATGCTAACTCATCATAACATCTCAAATAATGGTAAATTTATCGGAGATGCAATGATGCTTACAAATAGAGATAGGCTTTGTATCCCTGTTCCCCTATTTCACTGCTTTGGTTGTGTTCTTGGGGTTATGGCTTGTGTTTCCCATGCTTCTACTATGGTTTTAGTTGATAGATTTAATCCAGATGTTGTAATGTCAACAATCGATACTGAAAACTGTACAGGGGTTCATGGAGTTCCAACAATGTTTATATCAATGTTAACTCACCCTAATTTCGACAAATATGATTTCTCTACCCTAAGAACAGGGATTATGGCAGGTTCTCCTTGCCCTGTTGAAATTATGAAACAAGTAATTGCAAAAATGAATATGACAGATGTCAACATTACTTATGGACAAACAGAGGCAAGCCCAGGCTGTACTCAAACTACTACAACAGATAGCCTTGAGAAAAAAGTTGCAACAGTAGGAAGAGCCCTTCCTCATACTGAGTGTAAAATTGTAGATCCTGAGACAAACAAAGATCTTCCACCTGGAGTACAAGGAGAATTTGTAGCAAGGGGTTATAATATCATGAAAGGATATTATAAGATGGAAGAGGCTACGAAAAATGCTATTGATGAAGATGGATGGCTACACACTGGAGACCTTGCGGTAATGGATGAAGATGGATTCTTTAAAATAACAGGAAGACTAAAAGATATGATTATTAGAGGTGGGGAAAATATATACCCTAAAGAGCTAGAAGAGCTACTTTATACCCACCCACAAGTACAAGATGTACAAGTAATTGGAGTTCCTGATGAAAGATATGGGGAAGTTGTTATGGCTTGCATTATAACTGTAGAAGACGCCATCTTAACTGAAGAAGAAGTAAAAGAGTTTGTATCAAATAATGTAGCAAGACATAAAATCCCTAAATATGTTGACTTTATGGACAGATTCCCTATGACAGCTAGTGGAAAAATACAAAAGTTTAAACTTAGAGATGCGGCTATAGAAAAATATAACTTACAAGACGCTGCAAAAATTGAAACTGCATAAGCTTATTATGAATAATGATTTTTATTATTATATGAACAAAGCCCTAGATCTAGCAAGAGAAGGGGCTAGAAATAATGAAGTCCCTGTAGGGTGCATAATTGTTAAGAATAATAAAATAATCGCCCAGGAATATAATAAAGTTAGACAGCTAAATGACCCTACAGCCCACTGCGAAATACTGGCAATTAGAAAAGCTAGCAAAGCTTTAAATACTTACAATTTAGATGGGTGTAGCATTTATGTCACATTAGAACCTTGCCCTATGTGCACAGGAGCAATTATAAATGCTAAAATAAAAAATATAATATTTGGGGCTTACGAATACGAAAAAGGTAGCTGTGGGTCTTTCATAAACTTATTAAATAACAAACATGCAAAGGGAATTTCTCTTTATGGAGGAATATTAGAAGAAGAGTCTAGTAAAATAATGAGAGATTTCTTTTCTACTTTACGAAGTGAAAGTACTAATACGCCTTGAAAAAGCAATGCACCACACTACCATTAAAGAAAAAAAACTGCCACTACTTAAATTGATAGTGGCAGTTTTATTTTAAGTATAGAAGCACTTCTTTATTAATTAAAAGTGATATAAAACTATAAAAGTAGTAAATATGGTGCTTTTTATTTTATAAAAAGCAAAGGGTTCCGTTCCCTTAGGGGGACTTTGGAACCCTTAATATTTACGGAAATAATAACAGGCTTTTACCCCCCGTTTTGCCAAAAAAGG
>CAYJAA010000054.1:0-8387 GCA_964368185.1 uncultured Lachnospiraceae bacterium
GTTTGTATTTTGTTGTACAGCACCTTTGTTGCCTATCGCTTTTCTTATTTCAAAAATCATAAAAGTTGATTTTCAAAACAAAGAAAACCCACTGACTAACTTAGGAATTATATTTTCAATCAATCAAATGTTGTATCTTTTAATAGCAATGTGGATTTACAACGCTATGCCAAGCAATATGTTAATGATTATTGCAATGATTTTTGGGGCACATCTAATGCCTTATGGCTGGTTATATAAATCAAAAACATATTTCGTATTTTCTGTGTTCATCCCAATAGCAGCTTTAATAGTCGGATTGAACTTTGAGGCATATGTTTTACCAATATTTATGATTGCAGTAGAGATAGTGTTCAGTGCTTGTTTGATAATTGAAAATAAATCGTTACCTAAATAAAATGAGCATAATAGTAAAAAACAAACTACCATTATCAATTCAGGTAGTGTCAGTTTTCCTTTAGCATCATAATACTTACTATTTATCCAGTAGCAGATAAATAGTAAATATGGTGCTTTTTATTTGTAAAAAGCAAAGCCACCCATTCCCTTTAGGGACCCATTGGGCGGCTTAATATTTACGGAAAATATAACGGGCTTTTACCCTCCCCGTTTTGCCAAAAAAAGGGTATTTTTCGTTCTTTTGATAGCAAAAGAACAATTATATTTTATAAAAAGAAAAATTTCATATAAAAAAGGAATGGCTCTTGCCATTCTTTTATTTATATTATAAAGTTTACTCATTAGCATTCTACTACATTTTAGTGGGTTTTTACTTAAAAATTATATAGACGCCTTAGTAGATTTGCATATAGGGGATAAACCTATAATTTTTTTAAGATTTTTAAAGGTGATACCCTACTCCCCACTTTAAAATTCACTTTAAATATTTTTTATGCTATACTTTACTAAAAGCTATCTTTTTTCAGCTATAAAAATACAGTTGCAACTGCTAGTTGACATACTTCAATCTCTAAATGGTGGTTATGCAACCAAAGACTTTGTTATAATGAAACCATAAAAGAAAGGAGCTAATACTATGAATATATCAGATAGAATTCAATATTTAAGAAAAACAAAAGGAATTTCTCAAGAAGAACTTGCAGATAAAATAGGTGTTTCCAGGCAAGCAATTTCAAAATGGGAAAGTGAACAAAGTATACCCGACATTGATAAAATTTTATTACTCAGTGATTACTTTGAGGTTACAACGGATTATATTATAAAAGGTATTGAACCGACCCTAGAAATGGAAAAAGATACGCTAGATGCCCGCATTTTCGCACTAGGAGGAACTGCCCTTAACTTTGTAGGTTTAATTGTTGCTTTAACCATTTGGGTAGATAAACAATCTCCATTTTCTGTGATGATAGGCTTAATATTTATGACAATGGGCATGATGACATTTTTTGCTGGGCAATATGTTGGGGAGTATAAAAATAAGGCAAAAAAACAATTTTGGACTATAAATATTTGGCTACTAGTATTAATGCCATACTCCTTTATATTTAATTTAATACAAAGTATAATTGGCGGATATTCTTTAACTATTCAGCCTACATTAAACCTTGGAAATTCCCTTATTCTCTATGGACTTGGGTGGGTTATATATATTGCAATTTCAATACTACTGTATAAAATTTTACTCAAAGAAGATTAAAACCCATTATAAGGATAATGTATGGAAAGAATGGTAAAAACCATTCTTTTTATCTATACACAAGCTTTCCTTTATAAAAAGAAAAATTTTATACAAAAAAGGAATGGCAAAAGCCATTCCTTTATCTTTTTAGATTTCTAATAATCTTTTTACCGCAAGGGATAAAATGTGAGTTCCTTTTAATACAGTTTCGATTCTAAGGCTCTCATTTTTTTGATGAGCATTCTCTTCATCCTCTGGGAATAATACTCCATAAGGAACTACATTATTAAAGGCTCTTGAATAAGTTCCCCCTCCAATAGTGTAAGGTTTACTTTTTGTATCCCCTGAAACTTCTGTGTATGTGTTTTGTAGTATTTTTACAAGATCAGACTCTGGGTCTACATACAAAGGTTTTTTATCAAGGGCTAAGTTTAGGTTATATCCTGTTTTTTCAAAAGAAGAAGTAATATTTTTATAAATTTCACTAAAGTCTTTTGTAATAGGATATCTAATATCAATTGTAATATCAAATTTATCTTCTTTAATATCTACAAGACCTACATTAAGGGTTAATACTCCATACTCGTCCTTGCAAGCTGCCCCACAGTTATTTCCATTATAATCAAGACCAATAAGCTCATTATAATTATTTACTAAAGAATTATTTTTCATTATAGTTTTTAAGAAATCAAACATATAACTTGCAGAGTTTTTTCCCTCTTCTGGAGCCATTGCATGAGCAGACACTCCGCTAAGTCTAAAAGTAGCCTCATCTTTGCTACTTTCAAGTATCTCAGTTTTTAGGTCATTTGAAATCCCATAAGCTGTAAACTTCTCTTCAACTTCTTTCATGTTTTCACCCTTTAAAGTAAATGTGATTTTTGGGCAAACTACATTAGGAGCTTCCCCACCTTTTACAGAAACTAACCTTACTTCATCATCTCCAGTAATACTTCCACTTATCCCAATTTGCACAATCCCCTTTTCTCCATATATAACAGGAAATGCCCCATCAGGAGAAAAACCACAAGTAAGTTCTCCCTCTACTTTTTTATAATGTTCTACACACTGAAAACCACTTTCTTCATTTGCTCCAATAATAATTCTAACTCTTTTATTAAATTCCACCCCTAAATCCATTAGGGTTTTTACAGCGTATAAAGACATAACAGCAGGGCCTTTATCGTCATTTGTTCCCCTACCATAAATTTTTCCATCCTTTACTTCTGCCCCATATGGATCAAAGTCCCAACCGTCCCCTTCTGGAACAATATCAACATGACAAAGAATTCCAATAATATCTTCTCCACTACCAACTTCTGCATACCCACAATAATTATCTAAATTTACAGTTTTAAAGCCTAAGCTGTCTGCAATCTCTAAAGTTTTCTTTAGTGCTTCATAAGGACCTTGCCCAAAAGGCTTACCTTCTAAGGGAGCTTCTTGCACGCTTTTAATTTTAATTAGCTGAGCAATTGCTTCAATCATATCATTTTCATAAGACTGTACTATATTTTGTATATTCATCCTTCACCTCTTAAGTTTATAGTTATGTATTAACATTTTAAATAAATTGTATCACATTTATAATAAATATTCATATTTTTTATAAAAGAATTCATATTTTTTTTCATTATTTTCTCTTTTATAAAATGTAAAAGAAGTAATTATTTTTTATTCCATTAATATACTTTAAAAGTAGCCTTTTTATTTATGTTAGGAGAAAAGATAATGAAATTAAACTGTTTGAATTTTGATAAAAATCAAAGCTATACTTTTATAGACACTCACAAAAACTATGGGTATTATTTAAACTCCAACTATGAACACATGACTTTTGGCGTAACTATTTACAACAAAAGTAACAACACTGCTATAGAACTTTTTTTGTTTGATGATTATTGTATCCCTAAAAAAGACTTAAAAACCTCTAGACTTTATGTGATAGGGAAAAAAAAGAATGTACTTTTTGTATATGAGTTAATAAATGATATTTATTTGCCATGTTGTAGCTTAGAACTTGAAAGGGGTAAATCTCTAATAGATTTTTATGTTATTGATGGATATATTTTTATCTTTTTAGAACAAACTCAAAACCTGACTATCTTAGGTTATGTATACCATAAAGATATAGGCTTTAAGCTTATCAAAGATGATGTTTTACTCAATTCCATTACTACCCCTACTTACATAAAAAATACAGAAGATAAAGAGTATTTACTAATAGAAGAATTTAAAATAAAAGAAAGTGAAAATGTGCCTGTAGGAGCTAGTTCAACAAATAATATATACATAGTTGATTTTAAATCTTTTTTGAAAAATATATTAAATAAAGAAATAATTCCCTATAAAATTCTAAGGTCTAATAAAGGTTTAAAGTATACAATCATATTAGGAAATTATCAATCTAAAGTAATCATCTTTTCTTTTGACTATGAAAATATGTCTATAGAAGAACTAGATGTAAATGACTTAAGCTTAGTAGAAAAAAAAGATGTTAAAGATGTTTTTTTAAATCTATTAAATAAAGGAAATGATCTGTATTATATAGCTTATAATAACTATGATAATGAAATTATTTATGATAAAGATTTAAATGTTATCTTCCCTTGGGATAAGGGGTATTTAAATAATTTTTTTGATTTTAATTATGTATATAATAATAGGTATGTGTTTTTTGTCAAAAATAATATTGTTGCTAGTGAAAATGTATATAACATATATGATATGAAAATGAAAAGAAGCAAAACTTTTCACTGTGACAGTTTATTAATAGATGAAGATATATTTTTATAATATTTATATTTTTAAAACACTTCTTTTTTTTAAAATCTATCAATCTTATTAAGTTATAGTAAATAACAATATTACTTTTGTCACTGTAAATATTTATTTTTTGAAAAGTGTGAATATCTTTAGTAATTATATTGTAATTTCTATTAAATATATGTTAAAATCTAATATAGTGAGGTAAGGAAAATGGATAAAAATTTTCTTGTGAAGACAGACTTATTTTGTGGAAATTGTTTAATGCAAACGGAGCATGTAGCAGTTTATGATAATAATGAAATAGTGAGCATTAAATGCAGTATATGCGATAATAAAGTGGAGATTGAACCCCACTCAATTAATAGAGCGAAAAACCCTCCTCACAAAAAAATATTTTCAATATTTGGCTAATCATTGAAATATAAGGAGAAAAAATGAGAATAGGTTTTGGTTATGATGTACATCAGCTAGTAGAGGGTAGAAACCTTATTTTAGGGGGAGAAAAGATCCTTCATGACAAGGGGTTACTTGGACACTCAGATGCTGATGTTTTAGTTCACGCCCTTATGGATTCTTTACTTGGGGCCTTAGCCCTTGGAGACATAGGTTTTCACTTTCCCGATACAAAAAAAGATTTTAAAGATATAGATAGTATGATTTTACTAAATAAAGTAATGAGTCTTATTACTTCTAAGGGATATAAAATAGGAAATATAGATATTACTTTAGTTGCTCAAAAACCTAAAGTAGCAAGCTACATCCCTTCTATGAGAGAAAATATATCTAAGGCTTTAGATACAAAAATAGAAAATGTTAGCGACAACAGAAGAAGGCCTTGGTTTTACAGGTAGAGAAGAAGGTATTAGCTGTTATAGCGTTTGTCTGTTAGTGGAGGCGTAAATCATGAAATTATATAATAGTTTAAATAGAAAAAAAGAGGATTTTATTCCTATAAATAAAGATGAAGTAAATATTTATGTATGCGGTCCAACTGTATACAATTATTTTCATATAGGAAACGCAAGACCTTTTATTATATTTGATACTTTAAGAAGATATTTAGAGTATATAGGATATAAAGTTAATTATGTTCAAAACTTTACTGATATTGATGATAAAATTATAAATAAAGCAAAAGAGGAAAACTCTACTAGTAGTGAAGTATCAAGTAGATATATAAAAGAATACTTTATAGATGCTAGAGGCCTTGGAATAAAAGACGCAGACATTCACCCTAAAGTTAGTGAGTGTATTGAAGATATTATAAATTTAATCTCTACCCTACTTGATAAAGGTTATGCTTATAATGTTGATGGAAATGTATATTATAGAGTAAACGCCTTTAAAGACTATGGTAAACTTTCTAAAAAACCTATTGATGAGCTAATTAGTGGGGCTAGGATTGATGTTAATGATGAAAAAGAAAATCCCCTTGACTTTGCCCTTTGGAAAAAACAAAAGGAAGAAAGTGAAATAGCTTTTGAGGCTCCTTTTGGTAAAGGCAGACCAGGGTGGCATATTGAATGTTCTGCTATGAGCAAAAAATACCTTGGAGATACTATTGATATTCATGGAGGAGGAGAAGACTTAATTTTCCCTCATCATGAAAATGAAATTGCTCAATCTGAGGGAGCAAATGGAAAACCTTTTGTAAATTACTTTATTCACAATGGATACATTAATATAAATAATGAAAAAATGTCTAAATCTAAAGGGAATTTCTTTACAATAAGAGAAATTTCTGAGGCTATGGATCTTGAAGTTGTTAGACTATTTATGCTAAGCGCTCATTATAAAACTCCTGTGAATTTTTCCTTTGAAATTTTAAAACAAACAGAAAATGGACTAAATAGGCTTTATAATACAAAATATTCTATATTAGAAAAAATAAATTTATCAAAGAATTTAAACCCTTCTAATAAAGAAGAGGATGATTTTATTTTAAAACTGGAAGAATATATTGTAAAATTTAAAGAGGCTATGGAAGACGATATTAATACAGCAAATGGAATAAGCACTTTATATGAAATGGCTAAAGACATTAATATCTTCATCCTTAAAGATGTTTCTAAAAGTACCCTAGAAAAAATATATGATAAATATATGGAAATTCCTACAGTCCTTGGAATTCTTTTTAAGGAAAAGAAAGAAGAAATTTTAGAAGATGAAATCTTATCTTTAATTGAAAAAAGAAAAGAAGCTAGAAAAAATAAAGATTTTGCCTTAAGTGATGAAATAAGGGACACTCTTTTAGAAAAAGGAATTCTTCTTAAAGACACAAGAGAGGGTACAACTTGGACAAAGATATAATAACTTTAAAGGAGCATGAAGCTCTTAATATCGGAAGTAAAGAGCTTGCTTATCTAGGAGATAGTGTTTATGAGACTTTCATTAGAACTGCTCTTATAAAAGAAGGGATACGGGGAATTAAAGACTTAAATAATGCCTCTGGTAGATATTCTAGTGGACTAGCCCAAAGTAAAATATATGAATTTTTACTTGAAAATAATGTATTTAATAAAAATGAGCTTCAAATTTCCAATAGAGGAAGAAATACAAAAATTAAAAATTACCCTAAAAATATAAGTATTGGTGAATATAGAATGGCTACAGCCTTTGAATGTATCTTTGGATATTTATATTTAATTAAAGATATTGACAGAATTAAATATATAATAGATATTATACTAAAAGAATACATCTCACTAAGTGAGTAATTTAGGAGAAATATGAGTTATAAAGTTTTATATAGAAAATATAGGCCTAAAACCTTTGATGAAGTTTTAGGGCAAGATACATTAATAAATATACTAAAAAATCAAATAATAAATGATAATATATCTCACGCTTATTTATTTACAGGAGTAAGAGGGACAGGAAAAACTTCTACAGCAAAGATATTTGCTAAGGTAATATGTTGCTTAAACCCAGCACAGGGAAATCCTTGTAATGAGTGTACCTCTTGTAAAAGCTTTAATGATAATACATCTAATGATATTATGGAAATTGATGCTGCTTCTAACAGGGGTATAGATGAGATTAGAAAACTTAAAGAAAAAGTAAATTACTTACCTACTGAAGGTAGAAAAAAAGTTTATATTATTGATGAAGTCCATATGTTAACAACAGAAGCTTTTAACGCTCTTTTAAAAACTTTAGAGGAGCCTCCTAGTCATGTTGTGTTTATTTTTGCTACAACAGAGGTTAATAGAATACTCCCAACAATATTATCCAGATGTCAAAGATTTGATTTTCATAGAATAGATCCTGACATAATGGTTTCCCACATGAAAAACATTTTAGAGGCTCAAAATAAAGAGTATGAAGAAGAAGCTATTTATGAAATAGCTCTTTACAGTCAAGGAGCTTTAAGGGACGCCCTTAGCACCCTAGATAAAGCAATTAGCAGCACCCCAGGGCAGACAATAACAAAAGAAAATGTTTTTAAGATTTTAGGCCTTGGAAATGTTAAAGATATTTCTTCTTTAATAGATTCTATTTTAGCTAAAGACAGTAATAACTCAATTGAAAACTTAGACACCCTTTTAGTTTCAGGAATGGAAATAAATGAAATATTAAATCAGCTAATTGAAGTCTTAAGAGATAAGCTAATTTGCATTAGTAGTAAAAATCCTGAAAAAATTATTAATAAATCAAATGAATATTTCACTGCTATAACACAAAATTATAGTGATAGCTCTTTATCTACGAGGATAAGTAGCATTATGGTATCTTTATCTAGTCTAAAAAATGACATTAAAGACATGGACGCCTCAAGGTTTTTATTAGAAGCTAAGATTATAAAGCTTTGTTATGAGCCTGAGTCAGCTAGGGGTGAAAATGTAGTTAGTGATTTTGATATGAGTGAATATGAAAGTAGCCTTAATATATTAAAAGAAGAAATTAAACTACTTAAAAAGGAAATTAACATCCTTAAAAATACTCCTTTGGTTTCTGCTCCTATAAATAAAGAAGTAAA
>CAYJAA010000055.1:0-8307 GCA_964368185.1 uncultured Lachnospiraceae bacterium
ACTGAAGAAACAACAAACACCCATATTATTATAACGAAAAACCCTATAATCGCCCCTATTTTCTTTTGTCCTTTACTAATTAAAACAATTCTTAAAGTATCCATAGATACCTCTGTAATTTTAAGAATAAATATTGTTAAGTATACATATATATTGCTACCTGATAAAAATTCCACCATTTTTTTTATTCCTCCATAAATGACAGTTAATCTTATAATATATTATCATTTTTTTCAAGATATTTATGTAAAAAAATATAAATTTATTATATAATATTTTTAATTATATAAAGGTAGGTATAAATATGATAGGAATTATTGCTTCAATGGATGATGAACTAGATTATATAAAAGGTAATCTAACAAATTTAGAAAAAATAAACTTAAAAACCATAAAAGTTTATAAAGGTATATATAAAGGCAGAGATATTATCCTTAGTAAATGTTTAACAGGGAAAGTAAATATGGCTATATGTGCTCAGCAAATAATAGATAATTTTGAGGTTGATCTTATTATAAACTGTGGAGTTGCTGGGGGTCTTAAAGATGTTATGATTGGAGATGTAGTAATTGCCAAAGATACTTTACAACACGATATGGACGCTGTTGGCTTTGGATATGAACTTAGTGTTATTCCAGACTTAAATATAGGAAAGTTTGTCCCTTGCTCTAATTTTGTAAATGCCAGTAAAAATATATCCCTTGAAAATATCTCTATTCACCATGGGAGAATTGTTACAGGGGATAAATTTGTTCATGAAAAAAGTGATAAAGACTTTTTAGAAAATGAATTTAATGCTTTGTGTGCAGATATGGAAACAGCAGCTCTAGCTCAAGTATGTTATATAAATAATATTAAGTTTGCTGGAATTAGAGGTATTAGTGATGATTCTAATAAAGATTCTAAGGGTACTTTAATGGAAAATTTAAAAGTTGCTAGTGATAATTGTGGGAAGGTTTTACTTAAGATACTAGGGGATATGAATTAGTATCATAATTAAATAAAAGTACTGTTGCGATAAAAAAATTACAACTTAAAAAGACAAAGGAATGGTAAAAGCCATTCCTTTTATTTATATATAATCTTTTCTTTTATTAAAAACAACCGTTCTTTTGATATCAAAAGAAGGGGGAATACCTCTTTTTTGGCAAAACGGGGGGGGGTAAAAGCCTGTTATTTTTCCCCTAAATATTAAGCGCCCCAAAAATTCCCATAGGGGAATGGACGGCTTTGCTTTTTATAAAATAAAAAGCACCATATTTACTAGTTATATTAATATAATAATTAAGAAACTTTAGGATACTTTATATTATTACCCACTAATATAATAAATGCATTTTTAAATTTATACTTTTCTTACTTAGGCTGTATATTTAAAATAAATAAATCATACTTATTTTCAACGGTTTTATATTTTTCAAGACCCATTCTACTTAAAGCTTTTCTTCCTGAATCACTTACTGCAAGGGCTACAACTCTTTTTATAAAACACTTCCCACTCTTGTTTTTATCTTCAATAAATTTGTAAAAAGCATTTGTAATCATAACAATAGCTTCTCCATTACGGTACTTTGGTAAAACAGCAATTGAATGTATAAATAAGCTTACTTCATCTTCATAAGGCCCGATATCCTCAGGAGTAATATTATCATCAAAGGCTACATCTAGCTCTAACATATTTTTATATAGCTTTTTGATAATTGGGAAAATACACATATACCCTACTATTTCTTCCCCTTCATATAAAAGTATGTAGGAGTCTGTATTTTTTTTAAATCTAGCACTGTCTGTTTCAAAGGAAGTACATTCTTCTTCCCCATAAACTTCCCTATCAATTCTTTGAATGTCATAAATAAATTCATCTGTTTTATTTTTTGAATATCTTATTTCCATAATAACCTCCTAGAAATTATAATATTATTTTCTTCTTTTATTTCTTTGTCTTGTTCTATTATGTTTAGAAACCATAAGGATAAAAGCTATAAAAAATAGTCCTGATAAAGAGCCTAACATTGTACGAGATGTAGGTGAGTTGTCTAAAAGCATTGGAATTACTTGTATAATTGCAAGTGCTGTTGCAATAAAGTTAATTACTTTTCCCTCTCTTTCAGCAGACTGACTGTTTTTAAGTTCAACAATATGCTCTAAGTGAGCTTGATTTCTTTCATATTCTCCAAGGAGTTGTGGATTTTTAAAGGCTATATGTATATGCTCAAATAATATTTGGGAAAGTGTATATTTAAAATTATCAATATTCCAAAAAATTATTGTATTTCCAAATTCACTATAAAGGTTTTCTATTTCCTTTAAAGATATCATATTTTTATTGGTTAAGCATTCAATAATATGTTTATTTGTACGCATGATTGCTACATTTTGCATTAAAACTAATTCACAAATAAAAATTAGTGTGATTTCACTGGAAATGTTCTCTATGTAATTATCTTTAAATTCTTCAAATATAAATAATACACACTTAGAGGAGGCATAAGCCTCATAAAAGTCATACTGGGCAATATTTTTCTTTGCAATGTCTTCCATTTCCTGTGACTTTAGTTGATATGTAGCATAATCACTTTGAAAGGCTTCACAAGCAAGAATACATTTCATCTCTACTTCATCTGCGGGCCTATCTTTTAAACATACAATGCATTTAGGTTCGTCAATGCGACTTATGTCTAATTCAGTAGTAAAAAAACTATCTATATTATAAAACTCTTCTTCATCTTTATTTGATATATATAAGTGTCCTGTAGTCATTTGATCTTGTATATTAGTAACAGAATAATAGTTATTTGGAATAACCATAGTAATGATACTTAAGTTTGTGCTTTCATGAACTGTAGAATATAAATAGGCAGTGTTTGTCCCTTTAATATATTCTTTATTGAGTTTGTGATCTTCATCCTCACAGCCACTATAATCATCCCCTGTACAAGCAAATAAATATTCTCCTATAAACTCTCTTTTTAAGTGTTTTGCAATATCGCTACTACATTCATATTCGGATTGCTCATAAAATTGGGTCATATATTCTTTAAATACAGGATAGTCCAAAACATCATTTTTATTTTTTTGATGTGGTCTATAGTCCACAGGAAACATAATATAAATATCGCTTCTATATTTTTCCATAATGTTAAACCCCTATTCATTTTTTAAGAGAAATAATTCATATTCATCTTTTATTTGTTTATATTTTTTAAAATTCATTCTTTTTAATAATTTGCTTCCTCCCTCACTAACGGCAAGGGCGATAATTCTTTTAATAAAGGCATTATTACTATTTTTTTCTTTTATAAATTCATAAAAAGCATTTGTTAATAAGATAATTCCATTTCCATTTTGATACTTTGGTAAAATAGCTATAGATATTAAAAATAAAGTTACTCCATCTTTATATTCACAAATTTCATCAGGGGTTATATTATCATCAAAAACCATGTCACTATCAAGTATTTCATCTCCTAGTTTTTCAACTACCGGAAAAAAACACATATACCCAACCAATTTTTTTTCATCATATAAAAGTATATATGAATCTTTATTTTTTTCAAATCTAGCATTAACGCTATCAAAGTTTCCACACATCTCTTTAGGATATACTTCGCTGTCTATGTATAGTATATCTTCAATGAAATTTTCATTATGATTTTTAGAATATATAATGTCCATATTTTCTCCTAAGTAAAATTAATTAAAGTATATTTTTTAAGTATTAAAATTAAAAATAAAAAGCACAGAATACTTCTGTGCTTTTTAAAGTAGATTAGTAATTATTCAACTGTTGTTGGAACTACGATTTCACCACTTACGATTTTATCTTTTAAGTCCATAACTTGATCAATTACATCATCACTTAAGTTTGGATTCTCAGCTGGGATACCAACACCATCATCTACGATAGTATAAGATTTTAATTCTCCACCTGGGAAAGTTCCCGCTGTAATAGCTTCAGCAGCTGAATAAGCAGCTACATCTACTCTTTTTAACATAGAAGTAAGAATTACACTTGAACCGTCTTGAATAATTCCATCTTCATATTGATCTCTATCAACTCCACAAGCCCAAACGTCTTCCCCAGCTTCTTTTCTCTCTTTTGCTACATTAATAAGTCCACTACCTGTACCACCAGCAGCATGATAAATTACATCAGCTCCTGCATCATACATAGAGTTAGCTATGATTTGACCTTTACCAGGATCAGCGAAAGATCCAGCATATTGGCTTTCGATTTTAATATCAGGAACAGCAGCTTTTGCTCCAGCAATAAATCCAGCTTCAAAAGCAACGATTAATTCACTTTCCATACCACCGATAAATCCAATAGTACCTGTTTTAGAAGATAATGCAGCAGCAGCACCTACTAAGAAAGAACCTTCGTTAGCGTTAAATACTGCACTTTGTACATTGTCACCTTCAACAACAGCATCAATGATTGTAAACATTGTATCAGGATATTTTGGAGCTAAGTCTTTAACTGTTGGCTCAAATAAGAATCCTGCACAAATGATTAATTTATAACCCTCTTCTGCTAGTGCTGTTATGTTTGGAACATAGTCTGCATCTTTGTCAGATTGAAGATATTTGTATTCAACACCTTCTGTCCAACCTTGCTCATCAGCAAATCTTTTAATTCCTTCCCATGTACTTTGATTGAAAGATTTGTCATCAATTCCTCCAATGTCAGTAACGAAGCCTACCATTTTCTCTCCTTGTCCTTCACCTGTACCACCACCACATGCTGCAAATGAAAATACTAATGCAACAATAAGTAAAATTGATATAACCTTTTTCATAATTTCCTCCTTTAAAGGTCTTTATTTGTTATACATATATTGTATTCCTATTATAGAAATATTTCAAGTTTTTTTTGCTGAAATTGCTTAATAATTTTACACAAAATACATATAAATAATAATTTGTCTTATTTTTTATGAAATCGTTACAATATTTGTACTATTTGTACTATTTGTCCTATTTTTTTATGAAAATACATTTTCTATAAAATTTTCTGCCTCAACTGCACAAATTGCTCCATCTGAAACAGCTGTCACAACTTGTCTTAATTCTTTCTTCCTAACATCCCCTGCTATATACAGCCCTGCAGTTATACTTTGTAGTTTATCGTTTGTTGTAATGTATCCGCTACTGTCTAAAACAGCTACATTAGAAAAGTTTTCAGAGTTTGGTTTATACCCTACACACATAAAAACTCCATCTGTTTTATGTTCGTATTCCTGCCCTGTAATTTTATTTTTAATCATAATAGAAGTTACAAAATCATCCCCTTTAATTTTAGTTACTTCACTATCTAAAATTAAATTGATTTTATCATTTCCTCTAACTTTTTCTTCCAGTAACCTTCCCCCTCTAAACTCATTTCTTCTATGAATAATGCTAACTTTTTTAGCAAATTTAGTAAGGTGTAAGGCTTCTTTTAAGGCAGTATCTCCACCCCCTACAACAACTACATCTAAATTCATGAAAAATCCTGCATCACAAGTCGCACAATAAGATACCCCAAGCCCTCTAAATTCTAACTCCCCTTCAATTCCTATAACTTTAGGAGTAGCCCCACTAGCTACTATTACAGTTTTTGACTGATATTCTTCCTTTTTACCACTAACAGTAAAAAGTCTACCTTTTTTTACTACATTTATAACTTCATCATGTATGATTTTAGCTCCAAAATCTGTGCACTGATTTTTCATTCTATCTATTAAAACAGGCCCTGTCATATCTTTTTCTGTTCCAGGATAGTTTTCAATTTCTGTGGTTGTAACGATTTGTCCTCCAACCCCTGCTTTTTCAATTAATAAAGTATTTAATTTGGCTCTTGAAGCATACAGCCCTGCACTAAGACCAGCAGGCCCTGCACCAATAATTATAACATCATATTCTTTGTTCATAATATTAACTCTCCTTAAATAAATAATAGTAGCTGAATTTATCAACTACTATTATTTTACATTATTTATTATGATTTTAATATATATTTTTGAATTTTATAAAGAAGATTCTATAACAAATTTTGCAATATTGTCTGCATAGTCTCCAATTCTTTCCATATCTGTAACAAAATCTAGATATAATACCCCTGATTCTGCACTACAAGATTGTTTGTTAAGTCTGTTAATATGAGCTTTTCTTAATTGTTTTTCATCTTGATTGATTTGTTTTTCTATTTCTAAAACTTCTGCTGCTTTATCTTTATTTTTTTCTTCTAAAGCTTCAATAGCTAGCTTTAGGGCTTTCTTAACTTTTTCATACATTTGTGTTACTTCACTAGAGGCACTTTCGCTAAACTTAATCCCTTTTCTAGCTTTATTTTGAGCAATTCTTGCAATCCCTACTGCATGATCACCAATACGCTCTATATCATGAATTGTGTGATATAAATGTATTACTAAATCCGCATCATGATAGTCTAAATTAAGAGAGGATAATTTTACTAAAAAGTCTGTAATTCCTGTTTCAAAGGCGTTAATATCTTCTTCCACATCAAAAACTTCATCAATCATTTTACTGTCATGTTTTAAAGAGCCATAAAAGGCTGTATTTAGGTTTTGATAAGTAAGCTTACCCATTCTTATAACTTCATCAACAGTTTCTCCAAGAGCAACTGTAGGGTTTTCTAAAAGTCTTTCATCAAGTCTAATCTTGAATTTATCTTCTTCTTTTTCTTCCACATCAGGAATAACTTTTTTGATAAATTTAACTAAAGAAGGAATAAGTGGCAGTAATACCAAAGTATTTGCTACATTAAATATAGTATGAGAGTTAGCAATTTGTCTTGTAGCATCATCTCCTGAAATTTTAATTATAAAGTCATATATAAAAGAACCCTCAGCAGTAAATCCACCTGTTATATATAATATACCTAAGACCCAAAATGTTCCAAATATATTTACCATTAAATGTATTCCCGCAGCTTGTTTTGCTGTATTATTTGCTCCAATCATGGAGAATATGGCCGTGACACAAGTTCCTATGTTCATACCAAGAAGGATAGGAATAGAAGCGCTTAATGTAGTGGTAGCTGACACAGTCGCAAATGCTCCACCTATTGCAAGGGCTTGTAATAACCCAATAGAAGCAGAAGAGCTTTGAATTATTGCTGTTATTACAGCACCAGCTATAACTCCCATAATAGGATTATCGCTAAAGCTTACTAAAATATCTACAAATAGTTGATTATCGGCAAGAGGTTTTAGTGTATCAGACATAATATTAATACCTGTAAATAATAAACCAAAACCAAGGATAGTATCTCCTAAATTTCTAACTTTGTCTTTTTTAGAAAATAACTTCATCACAACCCCAACTGCTATAAAAAGTGCAGCATAATCTGTTATTTTTAAAGCTATTAATTGTGAGGTAATAGTTGTTCCTATATTCGCCCCTAGTATAACCCCTGCTGCTTGTATAAGGTTAATTAAACCTGCATTTACAAGTCCAACAACCATAACCGTAGTAGCAGAAGAGCTTTGAATAATCATTGTAATAATTGTCCCTAAAAAAACTGATTTTATAGGATTACTAGTAACTTTATCTAAAAAGCTCTTTAGTTTGTCTCCTGCAACTTTTTTAAGGCCGTCACTCATTAGTGTCATTCCTAAAATAAATAGCCCAAGCCCACCAAATACTTGCATTATCATATTAAAATCCATAACTAAACTCCTTTATGTCTTAAAAATTAAATTTAAGATAAATTATTAAAATTATTTTGTCTTAATGCCTCGTACACTATAATACTAACGCTATTAGAAAGATTAAGACATCTTGCATTTTCATCTTTGATCATTGGTATCTTTATTTCATAGTCTTTGTATTTGTTGTGAATATATTCAGGTAGACCCTTTGTTTCTTTTCCAAATAAAAAAAAGTCACTATCTGAATAAGTAAAATCACTATAATTTTTTTTGCCTTTTGTTGTAACTAAATATATACTACTTATATTATTTTTTTCTTCAAACTCTTCAAAGTTTTCATAGATATATAACTCAAGCTTATCCCAATAATCAAGACCTGCTCTTTTAATATGTTTTTCATCTAATTTAAAACCAAGGGGCTTTATTAAATGAAGTTTACTTCCACTAACAACACAAGTCCTAGCTATATTACCTGTGTTTTGAGGTATTTCAGGACAGTATAATACTATATTCAAAATATCACCTACATATATTTTATTAAAGTTTAATTCATATAAAAATAATATATCATATATTGACATTTTTTGTAAATATAAATGTAAAATTTGTGTATATTTTTTACATAAATTTTACTTTATATTTATTGCTTTCT